>JAPUIR010000018.1 GCA_027296805.1 Chloroflexota bacterium
CCCATGTAACGCTGATAAGCCGCCATGTCGAGCTGGACCTGCTCCTCCGCCAAGATTTCGTTCAGCGCCGCAAAATGGAGCGGCTCTCCATCCACCAGCACGCCGTCCATGTCGAACAGCACAGCCGGCACGGCGCTAGACCATCGCCTCGACGCCGCCCACGATGTCGAGCAGCTCGTTCGTGATCTGCGACTGGCGCGCCTTGTTGTATTCCAGCGTCAGGTCGTCCACCATCTCATTCGCGGCGTCCGTCGCATTGCGCATCGCCACCATCCGCGCCGACTGTTCGCTGGCGGCCGCCTCCAACACGGCCTGGTAGATCTGCATCTCCACGTAACGCGGCAGGAGCTCTTCCAGGACCTCCTGCGGCGACGGCTCAAAGATGTAATCGATCTCACGCTGGCTGCCCGCCTCCGCGCCGCCCTCCACTGCCGGCGGTTCCACCGGGAGCACCTGAATCGTCGCGGGCTTCTGGGTCACCGTGCTCACGAATGAGGCATAGACCAGGAGCACCTGATCGACCTCGCCATTGAGGTAGTCCTGCATCGCCACGGTGGAGATGGGACGCGTCTCGTTCAGCCCCGGGTAGTCCCCAAGCGCCTCGAACTCTCCCCGGTAGCGCAGATTGAAACGCTGGAAGTAGTCCGCGCCCTTGCGTCCCACGGGCAGCATCGAAACTTCGCCGGGCCGATCGGGGCTGAGGACGATTTCGCCCGCGTGTCGATGCAGATTGGAGATCAGCGCACCCGCCAAGCCTCGGTCCGGAGTGACGACGATCACCGTCGTCTCCTTCACCTCGCGACGCTCCAGCAGCGGGTGCAAGGGACCCTCGCCGGCGGCGTCGGAGCCCGCCGACGAGAGGTCCGCCAGGACGCTCCGCATGCGCTCCGCGTACGGCCGCGCCGCCAGCGCGCGCTCTTGGGCGCGCCGCATCTTCGACGCCGCCACCAACTGCAGCGCATTGGTGATCTTGGCCGTGTTCTCCACGGACCGAATGCGCCGGCGGATTTCCTTCGTACTGGCCATAGCTCCTGCGTCGCGCCTTCCAGCTGCGCCCTAGAAGGGCACCGAATCCTTGAACGAACGCAGCGCCCCGCGCAACGCCTCCGCGCTGTCGTCGCTCAGCTCACCCGAGCTGTCGATCGTCTCCAGCGTCTGGGGATGGTTGCTGTTGAGGAAATCGCGCAGCGCCGCCTTGAAATCTTGAATCTTGTTGACCGCCACATCGTCCGCGAAGCCCTCGTTGACCGCGAACAACATCGCCACCTGGTCCGGCAAGGGCAGCGGATCGTACTCGCGTTGAATCAAGAGCTGGCTCAAACGCTGCCCGCGCTCCAACTGGTTGCGCGTCGCCTCATCCAGGTCGCTCGTACCGAACTGCGCGAAGGCCTGCAACTCGCGGAACTGCGCCATGTCCAGCCGCAACTGCCCGGCGACCGCTCGCATCGACCGCCGCTGCGCGTTGCCGCCTACCCGGCTCACCGAGATCCCGGAGTTCACCGCAGGGCGCTGGCCCGCGTTGAACAGGTCCAGATCCAGGAAGATCTGGCCGTCCGTGATCGAGATGACATTGGTGGGGATGTAGGCCGAGACATCGCCGGCCTGCGTCTCGATGATCGGCAGCGCCGTGATCGATCCGCCGCCGTTCTCCTCGTTGAGCTTCGCCGAACGCTCCAGCAGCCGGGAGTGGAGGTAGAACACGTCGCCCGGATACGCCTCCCGCCCCGGGGGGCGCCGCAGCAACAGCGAGACCTGACGATAGGCCCAGGCGTGCTTCGAGAGATCGTCGTAGACCACCAAGGCGTCCTGGCCCTGGCGCATGAAATCCTCCGCGATCGCGACGCCGGCGTAGGGTGCGATGTACTGCTGTGCCGCCGACTCCGACGATGACGCGTTGACCACGATCGTGTGGTCCATCGCGCCGTGCCGCTCCAGGACGCTCACCAACTGCGCGACCTTCGCCTGCTTCTGGCCGATGGCCACGTAGACGCAGATCAGGTCCTTGCCCTTTTGATTGATGATGGTGTCCACCGCCAGGGCGGTCTTGCCGGTTTGGCGGTCGCCAATGATCAGCTCGCGCTGGCCCCGGCCAATCGGAATCTGGGCGTCGATCGTCAGGATCCCGGTCTGAACCGGCTCGTTGACCCCTGAGCGGGTCACCACGTTGGGCGCGATTTTCTCGATCGGCTGGCGTCGCTCCGTGTTCAGTGGCCCTTTGCCGTCGATCGCCTCGCCCAGGGCATTCACCACCCGGCCGATCATCTCTTTGCCCACCGGCACCTCGGCCACGCGGCTCGTGGAGCGGACCTCGTCCCCCTCTTGGATCTGGGAGGCGTCGCCCAGGATCACCGAGCCAACCACCTCTTCCTCGAGGTTCAGCGCCATCCCCATGATCTGGTTGCCGGACGCGTCGGTCCGCGGAAACTCCAACAGCTCCCCAGCCAGCGCACCCGAGAGCCCGTGGATGCGGGCGATCCCGTCCCCGGTCTCGACCACCGTACCGACCTCCGCAGAGACGGCCCCGGTGTCGAACTCTTCGATCTGCTTCCGGATGATGGAGGCGACTTCTTCAGGGCGAACGGCCATGGTGCGCTCCTTCTCTTGCTACCTGATACTGCCGGCGATGCTGCGCTTGAGCCCGCTCAGGCGGGTGCGCACGCTGCCATCGATGATGTGGTCACCAATCTGGATGATCGCGCCCCCCAACACCTCACGGTCGACTTGCTCGCTGAGCTCCACCGCGTCGGCGCCGGTCGCTTGGCGGACGGCCGCGATCACGGCGGCGCGCCGGGTGTCGTCCAAGGGTTGCGCCGTCGTCACGGAAGCCAGCGCGATGCCGCGCTCCGCGTTCACCATGTCGATGAAGGCCTCCACCACCTGCACCCCAATCCCCACCCGCCGCTTCCGAACAAGCAGCTTGGCCAGATTGAGGACCGCCGCGGGCGATCCCGCCAGCGCCTCGTCAAGAGTCGCGAACTTCCGATCCTCCGCGATGTTCGTGTTCTGGAGAAACTGCGCCACCGTCGGGTCTTCGAACAGCCCACGCAGCGACGCCAGCTCCGCACTCCAGGTACTGAGCGCGTCCTGCTCCCGCGCCAAGGCCAGCATGGCCTGGGCGTATCGCTTCGCGGCGGGATCCTGCTGTGGCACCTGCTCGCCTTCCGCTTGCCTAGTTCTGCCGACCGTCGCCCGGCGCGAACGACGACTCCGCCAGCACCTCTTCGATCAGACGTTGATGCTGGTCGAGATCCACTGCTTCGCCGATCACGCGCTCCGCCGCGGAGATCGCAAGCCCCGCGAACTCGGCGCGCAGCTCCGCGATCGCCTGATCCCGTTCGCGCTGGATCTCCTGCCGCGCTCGCTCCACGATCCCGTCCGCCTCTTGGCGGGCCGTCGATTCCGCGTCGGATTGCACGCGCTGCGCGATCTCCTGCGCTTGGGCCACCAAGGCCTGCGCCTCCTCGCGACCACGCTGGACCGCGGCATCGGATTCGGCCTTCGCCTCTTCCGCGGCCTCTTGCGCCTCGTCCGACGCCTTCAGCCCCTCCGCGATGCGCCGCCGACGTTCGTCCAGCACTCGCTGCAACGGCTTGTGCAGGAACAGCCAGAGGATCAACAGCAAGATGCCGAAGTTGATGAACTGCGTGATGAGCCCGGGTAGGTTGATCCCTAAGCCATCCACGGCGGTCCTCCGATCATTCAGCCTCCCTCGCAACGGCAGGGCCGGAGCCCCACCCGCGGGTGGCCACTATCGCGGGCTGGGCTCGCTAGAAGACGAAGCCCACCATCACGGCGACCACCAGCGCGTAAATGCCGATAGCTTCCGCGAAGGCCATGCCCAAAATCATATTGGGCTGAATCTGCGGCGCCGCTTCCGGGTTGCGGCCCAACGCCTGCATCGCGTTGCCCACGATCCAGCCGATGCCGATGCCCGGGCCCAGCGCCCCGAAGCCGATCGCCAGACCGGCTCCGATGAACTTCATCCCATCACTGAATCCTGCATCAGTGATTTGAAGAATCAGATCAAACATACTGTCCTCCGTTGCGGCCACCGGCCGCCAGATACCGTTTCGAGCGGCTAATGGTCTGCCGCCTCACCCTCAAATTCCTCGTCGTGTTCGCCGTGCGAGATCGCCGTCACTGCGAAGACCAGCGTCAGCATGGCGAACACGAACGCTTGGATGAAGCCCACAAAGACTTCCAAGCCATAGAAGACCGACGAGATCACGAACGGGACCAAGAACGCCGACATGAACAGCACGATCTCGCCCGCGAAAATGTTGCCGAACAATCGGAAGGTGAACGACACGATGCGCGAAATCTCGGAGATGATCTCCAAGAATCCCACCATCACGCCGATCGGCCCCTTCACGACGGCCGCCTTGCCGACCCCGATGTACTTGCCAAAGTTCGAACCCACACCCAAGGCCTGCATGCCCCAGAGCTGCACGAAGATGAACGACCACAGTGCGATCGCCAGAGGCAGGTTGAGGTCCGTCGCCACCGAGCGGAAGAAGGGGAAGATCTCCGCCACACCCTCGCCGTCGGACAACCCCTCGGCCTCCATCTTCAGGAACACCCCTACGTGGGTCGTGTTCATGGTGATGACCGGCAGCCGCAGCTCCGAACCCGACACCGCCGGGTTGTCCTCGCCCACCGTCTTCGCGTTGTCGAACAGACGCGCGCTGGCGAAGCCGCCTTCAGCGTTGAGCGTGACCACGACTCCCTCCACGTAGGGGTTGTATTCGAAGTCGCTCGCCTTGATGGGGATCAGGTTGACGCCGCCACCGTTGATGACCGCGCCCTTGAGCTCAGCCTCACTCACGGCAGACGATGGCAGGGGCAGGTTGAACACCAGCGCCAGCTCCAGCGCGTGCTCTTGGTCTTCGATCTCCAGCAGCGCAAGCTCCTGCGCGCTGAACGGATACTCCTCCAGCGCCCCCTCCAGGCGCTCCTCCAGCCCCTCCAGCACACCTTCGGAGAAGCGCGCCGGCAGCGGATTCGCCACGAAGGCCTCCCGCACGGCGAGCTCGCGATCGCTCAACCCTCCGGCGACGACGCGTTCGATCTGAGCATCCGCCTCGTCCTGTGCGTCGAGTTGGAAGGAGATCGGGTCTAGGTAGAACTCCCCGAACGCGCGGTTCAACTGCGCCACCGAGATCTTGCCCTCCGCCACCATGAGATCGAGTTCCGCCACGAGGTCCTCCGCGTCCTCCTCCAGCAGCTCCAGGTGCTCGAAGCGAACGTCGATCGTCTTCCCGATCACGTTGTTCCAGGGGAACAACCCGAACCAGTTGGCGAACAGCAAAATCACGAAGATGCTGGCGATGATGGGGAAGAACCGACGACCGTTCTTCTCTCCCGCCACCAGCTTGACGATGTCGAAGAAGGCCTCCAGCAGCGCCTCAATCACATTCTGAAAGCCCGTCGGCACCATCGCGGCTTCCACGTTCCGCAGTCGGCGGTAGAGCAGGAGCGTCAGCCCGATCAGGAGAATCATCACCACCCAGAAGGAGAGGATGGTGTTCGTCACCTCGTAGCCGCCCAGGTCCAGAATCGGCTCAGCAGCGATCGAGATGGCGGGCGTGGGCGCCTTCACCAAAATGAAGCCGCCGACGAGGAGCACGAGGGCGCCGAGAATGGCCAGCCGTCGGTTCATTCCGCTCCGCGCTTGTCTGTCTCAGGGGAAGAGGGGTTCGTCACTTCTTGCCGCTGGAGCGCAGCACATCCCTGAGCAGGCGATAGGCCCCCCAGCTGGCGACCGCAAGCCCCGTGAGTACGCCGAGCAAGGCAAACAACGGCTCGGTGCTCAGTTGGTCATCCAGCCAAAGGCCGCCGACCACGCCCAATACGATGCAAGTGGCGAAGTACCAACCAATCCCCAGGAGACCGAGGGCGGGTCGCAGCTGTTTCACTGCGGCCCCCAGGGACCCTGCCAAACTTTGGGAAGACTATCACAAGTGATCCGGTGCAGCAACGCGATGCCCGCACGCGAACAACTGGAAATCTCGCGACGGAATACACGGTTTCGGCCGCGCCCTAGGCCTCCCGCGAGGACCGGCGACGGGCCCTCATTTGTCGCCGAAGTCGTCCAGGTCCAGCCCATCGATGAAGTCCCGAAACGCCGACATCCCCTCCAGCTCCTCCGCCCGCACCTTCGGCGGCGTGTCTCGCTCACCGGCCTCCGCCACCGCGCCCACTTCGTCTAGGAGGACTCCAGCCTGGTCCAACACGACTTCCTCGCAAAAAATCGGCACCTCCGCCCGCACCGCCAGAGCGATGGCGTCGCTGGGCCGGGAATCCACCTCCACCTCTTCCCCGTTCACCTCCAGCAGGATGCGCGCGAAAAACGTCTCGTTCGTGATCTCCGTCACCACGATGCGCAAAATCTTGGAGCCGAGCTGGCTGATCACGCTGCTGAGGAGATCGTGGGTCATCGGCCGCGGTACGGCGACGCCCTGTTGTCGCACCGCGATCGCGTCCGCCTCCGGCGCCCCAATCCAGATGGGGAGGAAGCGATTCGAGTCTTTTTCTTTCAGCACGACCACGCGGTGATAGTTCATCAACGAGACACGAATGGCTTCGATGGTCATCTCGCGCATGGCGATCCCCACTCAGCTCCGGGGCTCAAAACGGTCCGCGGTTGCCGCTGATCCAGCATAGGCAGGGCCTCAGACGGACGCAATCAGACGAAGAAAATCCAGGGCGAACTCCACGGGGCGCACTCCAACGCCCGCCAACCAATGTTAGGGGTCGGCGGGATCGGAATCATCGCTGCGAGGCACCTCAATCAGCCGCGGTCCCTCCTGGGCCACCAACCGCCGCTGGTACACGCTGAAGAACGCCATCGCGATCGTCATCCCCGCCACGATGAACAGCACGGCCGACACGCCCAGCGCGTCCGTCAACCCGCCAATCGCCAACAACGCCACCATCGAGATCCCGTTCGCCAACATCAGTTGGGCGGAGAAGACCCGGCCCCGCATGTCCGCGGGCGCGCGTTCGTGCAGCACCGTCTGCGCGGGGGCGTTCACCATCGCGTAGGCGATTCCCATTGGGAACGCCAGCAGAATCGTCACCACCACCAACAGCGACTGCCCCAGCAACTGGTCGGGAGCCAGCCGCCCCCAAGGCTGCTTGTCCTGCAGGAAGTCCACCAGAAACTCCACGCCCGCCATCGCCGCGATCGCCGCCGCCAACCCGAACAAGCCCACCGTGACGATCCCGGTGGACGTATAGCGCCGAGCCAGCGCCGTCAGCAGCCGCAGGGCCAGGATCGCGCCCAGCCCCACCGGCCAAAAGATGAAGATGGAGTTGTCCGGCTCCTCGCCCAACACGTCCTGCACGAACCGGGGCACCAGCAAGGCGAACATGAACAGCAGCATCCCGCCCGTCGAGAGCTGCAACATAGCCAGCGTCGTGAGCCGGTCCTGGCGCACCGTGTGCCAGGCCGCCGACAGTTCCCCGGGCACCGCGCGCGCCCGCAGCCGCCAGGACTCGCTGTCGAACCGACGCTCGGGCGGCAACGACGGCAGCCGAAACAACAGCGCCACCGTCAACAAGATCAGCGACGCCGCCACGATGTACGACGCCTCAAAGCCGAACAGCTTCAACATCAGCGGCGCCACCATCACCATGCCGAGCAACTGCGCCGCCACGGTCGTGAGCTGGAACACGGAGTTCGCCTCTAAGAGCTGGCGGCGCGGCACGAAGTTGGGCATCGCCGCGCTGGCGGCCGGCAGATAGAACTGGCCCATCGTCGCCGTCAGGAACGTAATCGCGTAGATCGACGCGATCGACACGTCGGCGAACACCAGGAGCCCCGTCAACACTCCGCGAACGGCGTTCGTCACCATCAGCACGCGGCGCTTGTCGAAGCGATCCACCACTACCCCGGAGATCAGGCCGAATACCACGGGCGGCGCCGCCATCGCCACGATCAACCCGGATCCGGCGATGCTGCTGTCGAAGTTCTTGATGATCAGGATCAAGAGCACGAATTGCAGCCCGGTGTTGACCGTCTGCGAGATGCCTTGCGCGGCCCAGAGAAGCACGAAGTCCCGGTTGCGCCAGACCGACGGAGGCGGTGGCTCCGGCGGGGAGGGCGTGCTCAGCGGCGTCGCGGCGGGGGGCGGACTCGACTCCGGCAGGGAGGGCGTGCTCAGCGGCGTCGCCGCGGAGGGCGGACTCGGCTCCGGGGGTACGGGCACGCCCTGCGGAGTCGGGGTAGAGGGCGGAGTTGGCTCCCGTCTCGCGCGGCCCCCACGTCCGAAGATGCGCCAGCGTCGCATACTCACGGCGACGACCTCTGCAACGCCCGTCGACGCCACGCCCCGACCGGACCCGGCGTCCCCCAATGCGACCACATCCAGGCCAAGACCAACACCACGGGCGACAGGCCCAAGACGATTCGCACGTCCAGAATCTCCGTCAAACCGCCCCCGGCGAGCAGGGGCGGGACAGAGGCCACGCCCGCCAGCACGGACTGTAGCGCGAAAACCCGTCCTTGCATCCCGCCCGGCACACGCGCATTCAACACTGCGTTGGCCGCCACGTTGACCAGCGAGAAAGCGAAACCCATCGGCAGCAGGATGATCATCACGATCTGCGACTCCGGACTGACCTCGACGAAACCCAGATCGATCCGGGTCAGACTCAGTGCCGATCCCAGCGACTCCTCCAGCACGTCCACCAGCGACAACGCCACGACCGCCGCGATAAAGACCACCAATCCCGCCCTTGCCAACCCACCCACCCCACGCCCTCGCGCGATCCCCGCCACCAGGCGCAGCCCCAACAGCATTCCCACCACCGCCGGGATGATCACCACCGGTAGATCGCTCACCCGCTGGTCCAGCGCCTCAACTAGGTAGATCGGAATCAACGCCAGCAGCAAGGGCAGCAGCGCCGCCAGCAACGACAGTTGCACCACCGCCTGCCACACCTCGCGATTCTCAATCAGGAACTGGCGCGCCTCCCGCAGTCCTCGCGCCCGCGGGCGGGCGTCCTCGTCGGGGAACTCCAGCGGTTCGTGAGGCGCTATGACCCCCATCGGGATCAGGGCGGAATAGACCGCCGCCGCCGCGAACAGTGAGCCCGTCGTCACGAACAGCACGTCGACGCCCGCCGTCCGTGTCAGCAGCGGCGCCAGCACCACCAGGCCGGCGATCTGCGCCATGTAGCGCATGAAGTTGAGCAACGCGTTCGCCGCCGTCAGGTTCTCCCGCCGCACCAATGTCGGCACGAGCGCCGATTCGGCCGGACCGACGAATGGCCCCAGCGCTGACAAGAACAGCACCAGCGCGAACACCTCCTCCGTGCCTTGCGCCGACGTGATGAACACAAAACAACCCACGGCCCGCAGCCCATTCGCCACGGCCAGCAGCCAGGTCTTGGGCACCGCATCCACGACGATCCCGCTCAAGACACTCACCAGCGCCCCCGGCAACACCCAGGACAGCACGACCACGCTGGAGAGAAAGCCCGACCCCGTCTCCTCCACGATCACGATCAGGGATCCAAACTGCGCCGTGTTGGCCGCCGTCTGGCCAAGCGTGCGCGCCAGCCACAGCACCCGGAAGTCACGATTGAGATGGACCGGCGGCAGGGCATCGTCGCCGTCTTCTGCGTCGACGGTCGTCGCGCTATCCGGCGCCATCCGCCTCGTCCTCCACTCTCGGTCCCCGCGAGACGAACGTCTTCAGCCGCTTCTCCGCCACGGGCCGCGTCAGCATCACCCGGTGCCGGCACTCCCTGCACTCCAGGCCGATGTCGGCCCCAATGCGATACACCGTCCACTCCCAGCCGCCGCAGGGGTGCGGCTTGCGCAGCCGGACCACATCCTGCACCCGGAAATCGATGATCGCCATCTCAGCCGTCCTGTGCGGTGCTGCCTTCCGTGCGTGCCGCGTTGATCGCATCTCGCAGATCGAGCGCGGCCGCGCGCGCCGCCTCCGCGTAGTCCGCCCCCGACGATGCGTAGAGCACCGCCCGCGACGCGCTGAGCATCAGCCCGCCCCCATCCGCGTCCAGACCGACGGCCACGGAGCCCTCTAGGTCTCCGCCCTGCGCCCCGATCCCGGGCAGCAGAATCGGGAGCTCGGGGCAGCGCTCGCGCACCTGCGCCAACTCCGCCGGATACGTCGCCCCAACGACCAGCCCCACGTTGCCGTGCGCGCTGTTCCATGTGTTGGCCAGCGTCGCAACGCGCATATAGACCGGCTCGCTACCCCCCGTCTCGTCTGGAGTGGCGAGATCCTGGACCTCCGGGGCGCTCGCGTTCGAAGTCCGGCAGAGCACGAACGCGCTCCGCTCCGGGCGGCGCAAGAACGGCTCGACCGCGTCGCTGCCGAGGTAGGCGTTCACCGTCACCGCGTCGGCCCCCAGCACATCGAAGCAGGCGGTCGCGTAGGCCTCCGCCGTGCTCGCGATATCGCCGCGCTTCGCGTCCAACAGCACCGGGATCCCGTCCGGCACCGCCTCGATAGTCGCCTTCAAGGCGCGCCAGCCATCCAGCCCCAGCGCCTCGAAGAAGGCGATCTGCGGCTTGTAGACGCAGACCAGATCGCTTGTCGCCTCGATGATGGCGCGGCAGAACTCCGCCACGTCCTGCACCGGCATCCGCCCCGGTTGCGGATCGAGCCCGATACAGAGCAGCGAATGGTTACGGGAGGACGTGTCCAGAAGCTTGTCGCGGAAGGTCATAGCGACAGTCTAGCCAGCGAGCGGCCCTCCCTCCGCCAGATGTGCTGACCAGATCCTGCCCAGCGTGTCCAGCCAGAGAATCGCCCGTAACGCGCCAACCCGGCACGATGTCGGGCATGGCAGACGTCCGGGCCGTCTTCGTCGCTCTGCAGCCGCCGCCCGAAGGCGCCGTTCGCGGCCGTACGCTGGTCGTGATCGACACCCTGCGCGCGACCACCGTGCTCACGACGCTCCTCGCCGGGGGCGCGGAACGCGTCTTCCCCTGCGCGAGCATTGCCGAAGCCCGCGCGCTCCACCAAGAGCTGCCCGGCGCCTACCTCTGCGGCGAGCGCGGCGGCCTCCCCGCCGAGGGCTTCGACTTCGGCAATTCGCCGACGGAGTTTGCCGCTCTCGACGTCCGCGGCTGGACGCTCGTGCAGGCGACCAGCAACGGGACTCGCGCGCTCGCGTTGACCCGCGAAGCGGCCCATACCATCGTCGCCTGCCTGCGCAACCGGGACGCCGCCGCGCAAGCGGCGCTCGAGCAGCCCCACGACATCGCGATCGTGTGCAGCGGCGAAGACGACGGTCAACGCCCATCGCTCGAGGACACGTTCAGCGCCGGCGCCGTCGTCGTGCGCATGTTGCGGCTCGAGCCAGAACTCGTTCTCGACTCCGGTGCCCGCATCGCCCACAAGCTGTTCGAGGCCTACGGCCGCAGCCCCGCCGCGGCCTTCGACGCCTCGCCACACGCGGCGAGCTTGCGCACGCTGCAGTTCGATGCCGATCTCGAATTCGCCGCCGCCCTCGACGTCGAGAGCTGCGTCCCCCGCGCCACTCTGGACGCCACCTTGGACGCCAACCTGCACAAGGCTGGGCGCGTCGTCGTCGCTAGGGAGGAAGCTCCTTGAGCGTGCGCCAATCGCGCTGCAATCGATCCACCTCCGCCTGCGACGGCGCCTGATCGGCGTAACGCAGCCCAGAGAAGTGCTCCGAGATCTCGACCGGCACGCTCGATCCGTACTGCGAGCGCAAGGCCCGCGCAAACTGCAGCGGCGTGCGCGCCACCGGCCGCGCCAGTCCACGTCGTTCCGCGTCCTCCAAGACCTCGAAGTAGAGCTGCGCGATCGCGGCGTCGTTGCTGTGCGGCCGCGGCGATCGCGTCAGGAACCGGTCGCGGAGGTTGCGCAGAGTGCCCCAGAAGTCGTCGCGTAGGTGGGCCTCACTCCAGAGCGAGTCCCGCTCCTCATCCTCTTCTTCGTTGTGGGTGCTGAGCCGGCGGAACAACAGCGTCACGAGGATCGCGAAGACGATCACCAGCCCGATCGCGCCGAACACCCGCACCAGGAGCGCCCCGGCCGAGGAGCTTGCATTGATCTCATCGAAATCCTCGAGCTCGCTGGGGTCGCCGATCCCCTCGATCGTGATCAGCGCGGCCTGCGTGTCGGCTGGGTTGGGCTCGCCTCGGATCTGATCGAAGAGCCAGATCAGCGGCCAGAAGAGGTACGCGATCCCCGTCACCACCACGCGCAGACCGTCGCCCAGCACCGCCAGCACTGGCTCCGCGACGCCCGTACCCGCAACCCCCGCGATGATCAGCAACACCACCAACATGAAGATCGCCATCGCAGCCCAGACCAGCACCAGCGTCGCCGCGAAGGAGAGACTCGTGGCGCGGAACGACCCCGTGTCGCCCCCGCTGCCACGCCCCGCCGCCCGAAACGCGATCACGGCCAGCACTACGGCGATGTAGGCGATCGCCGCGACCCGTACCGTGCCCTCCACTCCCAGGTCGTCCCCGCCGATGAACCCGGCCGCGAAGATCACTGCCGCCAGCGCGATCGGCGGGCCCAGCCGGCGGTCCTCCGGGTTGCTGTTCGCCAGCAGGGCGCCTCGGACCCAGATCACCACCAACAGGAATCCCGCCACAAGATGATCGACGCCACCGAATTTGCGGAACGCCTCACCGTCCGGGTCCGCCAGCTCGCCAAGCCAGCCGAAGTCCCACAACCGCAGCGACTCTGAAAGGTCCAAGCGCGCCACCACCTGCACCACGACGATCGTCAGCACCACAGCCCAGAGCCAGCGCCAGCGCGACGAGAAGCCTTGGCGCGCGAGCCAGCGCGTCGTCACCAACGCGAGCACCATCAGCCCCAACACGCCCCAAGCGGATGGCGTCTCGGCGTGGTTGCCCGGCAGCTTGCCCACCACCGCCGCGAACACCATCATTGGCAGCGATTCCATGAGCACGGTCGCCGCCAGCAGCGTCATCCGCTGCACGTTGAACCCTCGACGGGTGCCCGTATCCAAAGTGGCGGCGTCGCTCGACACGGCTAACGCTGTCCGTTGTCGGCCGGTCTCGACCAGTCAGGCGGCGTGGCGGTCCCCGGTTCGGCAGGCGGAGCGTCCTTGCTGGAAGCCACTTTGTTCAAAGCGTCCCTCAGCGAGACATCCGGTTTCGCGGCCGGCGCCCTTGCCTTTGCTGATGATGCCCTTGCCGATGATGCCCTTGCCGCTGAAGCCGCTGCTGATGAGGCCCCCGGCGACGATGCCGCCACCGGCGCGGCGCCCACCTTCCGGCCCTCGTCATCGAACTCCTGCGCCGGCTGAAACTCTAAGTCCGCCCGCTTCGCGGAGAGCCCACCAACCCGGGTAAACGAAATCCCGTCCAACGCCTCCCGCAGGTCGTGGACCGGAGCGCCTCCCAATTCGGCCGGCGGATCCGGGATCCCGACGTAGACCACGGCCACCTGGTGTCCACGTCGCCGCACCCGTCTCAGCGCGTCGCCGAGTTTGGGCGACGCCAACGCCGT
This sequence comes from Chloroflexota bacterium, assembly GCA_027296805.1. Taxonomy (GTDB): domain Bacteria; phylum Chloroflexota; class Dehalococcoidia; order Bin125; family Bin125; genus JAPUIR01. Next base: position 13,497 of record JAPUIR010000018.1, read on the forward strand.
CACCAGCAGCACCGTGCTGCCCAGCGGCAGCCGCCGCGATTCTTCGTCCAGCAGGCGGTCCATCCCCACCAGCGTGAACGCGTCCACCATCGCCAGCGCTTCCAACACCCGCAGCAGTTGCCCGTCGCTTCGCCCCGCCGGCACCCGAATCGTGGAATCGACGCCCGGATACGAGCAGTTCGCCATCAGCCCGAACGGGAAGCGCTCGTCGGCATACGCCGTCGCGAGCGTCGCGGCGACCGAGACCGCTTGTTCGTAGATCTCCACGATGTAGCCCTGGAATGGCTCCTGCACCGTCGTCACATTAAGCGCGATCACCACTTGAGGATTGCTGGACGGGTCATAGACCCGGCTGCGCAGCTTCTGGTGGCGAGCCGTCGCCTTCCAGTCGACTCGCTTGAGCGGATCCCCACCCTGATAGTCGCGCAGCCCCTTCAACCGGCTCGGGTCCTCGAACAGCGGCTGCCCGCCCTTGCTCTCCCCATAGGGCCGGTAGAGCGGCACGTCCATCGCCTCCACCGGCACCGTCTCCGGGTACACCCAGAGCTGCACCGTGCCCACCTCATCACGCTGGCGGGTAAAGAACCCGAACAGATCCCCCGAGCGCAGCCGCGCCAGCCCGAAACGGTAGTACCCCCGCGCGACGAGCGGGATCGAGTACGTCCAGGCGATGCGCTCGTACCAGCGCAAACTCGTCCGTCGATCGAGAAACGCGTCGTTGTCGCTGTCCGTCACGATCAGACGCCGGTTCGACGGTTGCAACACCGGCGGCATCAAGATCCGCAAGTGCACCCAGGGCAGGGGCAGCAGCTTGCGGTTCTCCAACCGCACCCGATACTCCACGCTCTCCCCGACGAACGCGTGCGTTTGCCGCAGCTCCTGCTCGAACAGCACGCTCTGCAACGACAGCCGCCCCCAGAGACGCGCCAGCCAGCCCGAGACGAACACCGCCGCCCCCACCAGCGAGAGCACCACCTCGTCCGCCGCCACCCCCACCAGCACCAGCACCAGCGCCGCCACGATCCACGTCTCGCGCAAGAGCCGGTTCTCTTGGGGGCGGACGAAACGCGAGATCTCGCGCTGGCGGCGGGAGCGCGCCAGCCGCTCTTCCACCCGCTCCTGCGCGGTCTCTTCGATGTCCTGTCCGACGGAGCCGGGGCTGAGAATCGACATGCCTAGGCTTCGATCGGGACCGGTACTCGTTGAAGCAGATCCTGCAGCACGGAGTCCGGCGTCCCGGAACGCAGCCGGTTCTGGCTCGACAGCCGCAGGCGGTGCGCCATCACCGCGGACGCCATCTCTTGCACGTCGTCCGGTAGCACATAGTCCCGCCCCCGGATCGCCGCCAGCGCGCGGCTGGTCCGCATCAGCGCCAACGACGCCCGGGGACTCGCCCCCAGCTCGAAGGCCTCCTCTTCACGCGTCGCATGGACCAGCGCGATGATGTAGCCGCGCACCCGCTCGTGGACCTGGACCTGCTCCACCGCCCGCCCGAAGGCCAGCAACTCCGCGCCGCTCACCACGGGCTCAATCTCCTCCAGCGGCTGCGCGCGCTCGAAGCGCAACAGAATCGCATCCTCTTCTTCCGCCGTCGGATAGCCCAGACTGAGGCGCAGCAGGAACCGATCGAGCTGCGCCTCCGGCAGCGGGAACGTCCCTTCCAGCTCCACCGGGTTCTGCGTCGCGATCACCAGGAACGGTCGCTCCATCGCGATCGTGGTCCCCTCCACCGTGAGCTGTCGCTCTTCCATCGCCTCCAACAGCGCCGACTGCGTGCGCGGGCTGGCCCGGTTGATCTCGTCCGCCAGCACCAACTGCGCCAGCAGCGGTCCGGGACGGAACTCAAACTCGCCCGACTTTTGGTTGTAGATGTTGATCCCGGAGATATCGGCGGGCATCAGATCCGGCGTGAACTGGATCCGGCGAAAGTCGAGCCCCAGCGAGCGCGAGAGCGTCTTCGCCAGCATGGTCTTGCCAAGCCCCGGCACGTCGTCGAGCAGGATGTGACCCTCCGACAGCAGCGCCACAAGCACTTTGTCGATCACGTCATCCTTGCCCACGATCACCCGCGCGACGTTCTCGCGGATGCGTTGCGCGGCGCTCGCGACCTCGCTCAGGGTCGGCGCTTCGGCGGTCGGATTCGTCAACGAGCCCCTCACTGCCTGTTTCCGGCGTGAATGGCAGCGTAGCGCAGCACGCCACACGGTCGAGTCCGGGGCTTGCCCACGCTGCAGGCGCGTGGGAGCCTCCTGCCACTGAAGGAGGACCGCATGCGCGCGGAGATCATCTCGATCGGGACCGAGATCCTACTGGCCGACATTCAGGACACCAATTCGCGCTTCATCGCCTCGAATCTCCCCGCCCTCGGCATCGACCTCTACTACATGCACCAAATCGGCGACAATCTCGGCCGCCTGCAAGAGCTCATCGCGACCGCCATGGACCGCTCCGATCTGGTCCTCTGCACCGGCGGCCTTGGCCCCACCGAGGACGACATCACCCGCGAGGCGATCGCTGCGGCCGTGGGCGAAGAGCCCACCATCGTCCCCGAACTGGAAGCGAACTTGCGCGCCTTCTTCAAGCGCCGCGGCTATCCCATGCCCGAGAAGAACGTGAAGCAGGCCACTGTCATCCCGTCCGGCGAGGCGATCCCCAACCCGCGTGGCACTGCCCCCGGCTGGTGGGTGGAGAAAGACGGCACGATCCTCGTCGCCATGCCCGGTCCGCCGGCAGAAATGACCGGCATGTGGGACAACGAAGTCGCACCGCGGCTGCGCGAGCGCAGCACCGGCACGATCATCGTCAGCCGGACGCTCAAGACCATCGGCATCGGTGAAGGCACCGTCGACGACACGGTCGGCCCCCTGCTCACCTCCACCAATCCCACGATCGGCGTCTACGCCAAGCGCGACGGCGTCCACCTCCGCGTCACCGCCAAAGCCAACACCAAGGCGGAAGCCTCCGCCCTGATCCAACCCGCCGAGGACCGCATCCGCGAACTTTTCGGTAGCGCCGTCTGGGGCGCCGACGACGACACCTTGCAAGCCTCCGTCGGCGCCTTGCTCAAGCAGCAGGGACTCACGATCGCCGTCATGGAGTCCTGCACTGGGGGCCTGCTCGCCAGCACCCTCACCGACGTGCCCGGATCGTCTGAGTACTTCAAGGGCGGGCTCGTCACCTACAGCGAAGCCACCAAACGCCAGTACGGCGTCCCCGCCCACGTGATCGAGCAATACGGGGTCGTCAGCGAGGAGACGGCCGCCGCCATGGCGACCGCCGTGCGCTCCGAACTCGGCGCCGACATCGGCGTCGGCGTCACCGGCGTAGCCGGCCCCGATCCGCACGGGGGCCAGCCCGTCGGGACCACCATCATCGCCCTCGAGTCCCCCGCCGGCACAGCCTCCGCCAACTACGTCTTCGCCCAAACCCGCGAAGTGATCAAAGCTCGCGCCGTCACGACCGCATTGCTGCTCGTCCGTCGCGCCGCCCTGGGCGAACTCTCCCCCTAGCCCTTCGACAGCAACCCGCCAGAA
>JAPUIR010000180.1 GCA_027296805.1 Chloroflexota bacterium
TCGTCCTCGCCATGAACCGCATGCGCCGCATTCTCGACATCGATGCCGAGAACCGCACGGCCATGGTCGAGCCCGGAGTCGTCAACCTCGATCTCGGCACCGCCGTCGCTCCCTACGGCCTCGCCTACGCCCCCGACCCCAGCAGCCAGCGCGCCTGCACCATCGGCGGCAACGTCGCCGAGAACGCCGGTGGCCCCCACACCCTCGCCTATGGCACCACCACCAACCACGTCCTCGGTCTCGAGCTCGTCAGCGGCGAGGGCGAGATCCGCTGGATGGGCGCTCCCACCCGCGACGCCCCCGGCTACGACCTGCCCGGCTGCGTCGTTGGCAGCGAAGGCACGATCGGCGTCGTCACCAAGGTCCTCGTACGCCTCGTCCCCAAACCGGAGGCCGTGCGCACCATGCTCGGCATCTTCGACTCCGTCCGGCAGGCGAGCTCTGCCGTCAGCGCGATCGTCCGCGCCGGCATCGTCCCGGCCGCCCTCGAAATGATCGACAAGCAGACCATCGCCGCCGTCGAACCCGTCCTCCACACCGGCTTCCCCCTCGACGCCGAGGCCGTCCTCATCGTCGAAGTCGACGGCACCCAGCCCCAGGTCGACGCCGAGGCCACCGTCATCGAGCGCGTCCTCGCCCAGCACGAGCCCCGCGAGATCCGCTCCGCCACCGAGGAGGCCGACCGCGAACGGCTCTGGGCCGGTCGCAAACTGGCGATCGGCGCCCTGGGACAGATCAAGCCCAACTACTACCTCCTCGACGGCGTCGTCCCCCGCACCAAGCTGCCCGACGTCCTCGACGAGGTCTACCGCATCGCCGAGCGCTACGACCTCCCCGTCGCCAACGTCTTCCACGCCGGCGACGGCAACCTCCACCCCTGTCTGCTCTTCGACGAGCGCGACGAGAGCGCCACCAAACGCGTGCTTGATGCCGGCGGCGAGATTATGCGCGTCTGCGTCGACGCCGGCGGCGCCATCACTGGCGAACATGGCGTCGGTGCTGAAAAACGCTCCTACCTCGCCTGGATCTTCACTGAGGCTGACATGGCGGCCATGCGGGGCCTGCGCACTGCTTTCGGCGTCGACGACGACTTCAACCCTTGCAAGATTTTCCCCGGCGGCCACGGTTGCGGGGAGGGCCACGCGACCACGCAGCAGAAACAGATCGCCAAGTTCGGCAAGGACGCCTATGTCTGAGTCCCCCTGTCCGAGCGCGATGTCTGAGCGCGATGTCTGAGCCCGAAGCTGAGACAGCGTCTCGTCCGGCCCGGACGCAGGACTTCCTCGTCGACGGCCGCACCCCGGCGCGCGTCGAGCGCCCGCAGAACCAGGACGAACTCGCCGCCCTCCTGCGCGAGGCCAACAGCGCGGGCGAAGCGGTGATCCTGCATGGCGGCCACACCGGCATCGAGATCGGCAACCCGCCCAGCCGCTACGACCTCGCCCTCGACCTCACCGCCCTCGATCAGATCGTCGATCTCGAACCTGAAGACTTCACCGTCACGGTCCAAGCGGGCATCTCCATGTCGACCTTGGAGCAAACCCTCGCCCAGCACGGCCAGTTCGTCCCCCTCGACGCGCCGCTCGCGGAGCGCGCCACCGTCGGCGGCCTGGTGGCGAAGGGGCGCGGCGGAGCGCGGCGCGCTCGCTTCGGCACCGTGCGCGACTGGCTCATCGGCTGCTCGATGCTCCTCCCGGACGGCACTCCCATCAAAGGCGGAGGCCGCGTCGTCAAGAATGTCAGCGGCTTCGACCTGCCCAAACTTTTCGCAGGCTCCTTCGGCACCCTCGGTTGCATCACCCAGGCCACCTTCAAAGTCCGGCCGCTTCCCGTCGCCGACGTCACCCTGCTCGCTCCCTGCGATTCCTTCGACGCCGCCTTAGAGCTAGGCCGCGCCATGGGACGCGACGTCCACGGTCTGGAGGCGGCCGTCGCCCTCGACGCTGAAACCGCGGCCCAGCTCAACCTTGACATCGGCCCGGCGCTGCTCCTCCGCATCGCTGGAATCGGCGAGGCGATCGACGCCATGCGCGAGATCCTTGCCGGCCGCACGCCCAGCGGCACCACCCAACAAGACACCGACCCCGCTCTGTGGCACGCCGTCGACGATCTCGAAGCCCCTGTCCTCCAATCCGGCGTCCGCGCTGACGACGTCCTCCTCCGCTTCGGCGCCCTGCCCTCCCATGCCCCCGCCATCGTCGCCGCCATCGATACGGCCCTCGCCGGCGTAACCACCCAGGCCATCCAGACAAAACCGCGCCGCTGGGCCTACGCCGACACCGGCCTTGTCTTCGCGGCGCTCCCGGTTGGCGACCCCAGCCAGACCGCCGCCACCATCGCCGAACTACGGGGCGTGGTGGAGGCCCGGCAAGGCGCGCTCACCGTCGAACGTGCCTCGCCCGCACTTAAAGACCAGATCGATGTCTGGGGCGACCCCGGTGAGGGCGTCACGATCATGCGCGCGCTCAAGACTCAGTTCGATCCCAAAGCAACCCTCAGCCCGGGCCGCTTCGTGGGAGGCATCTAGTGGTCAGCGACGATCGTGCCACAACATATAGGGCCGACGCTCTCTCCCGCTTCATTGGCAGCGAACGCCCCGACAGCGAAGAACTGGGCCTCTGCGTCCACTGCGGCTTCTGCCTCAACGCCTGCCCCACCTACCTCGACCTTGGCATCGAAGGCGACTCGCCTCGGGGGCGCCTCTATCTCATGCGCGCCCTCGATGAGGGCCGGGTCGACTGGACCCCCCGCGTCCAAGAACACTTCGACCAGTGCCTGCAATGCCGCGCCTGCGAGACCGCCTGCCCCTCCGGCGTGCCCTACGGCCGCCTCATGGAAGCGACGCGCGCCGAGATGCACCAGCAGCGTCGACGTTCCCGCCGCTACCGCCTGATCTGGTATCTGGTCATGCGCGGCATCTTCCCCCGCCCTCGTCGCCTGCGCGCGGCCTTCTACGGTCTGCAGCTCTATCAGCGCAGCGGTCTGCAAAGCCTCCTCCGACGATCCCACCTGCTCGACCGCCTCGCCCCCTCCCTCGCCCGCATCGAAGCGCTCTCCCCCCAACTCGACGCCGCCTTCTTCCGCACGAGCGACGTCCAGCGCTACCACCCCCGCGACCCACAACGCGGCCGCGTCGCAATGCTCACCGGCTGCATCATGCCCCTCAGCTTCCCCCGCACCCACCACGCCACCGCCCGCGTCCTCAGCCGCAACGGCGTCGAGGTCACCGCGCCCGCCGCTCAGGTCTGCTGCGGCGCCTTGCACGCCCACGGCGGCGACGTCGAGGCAAGCCGCGACCTTGCCCGCAAGAACATCGACGCCTTCCTCGCCCCTGATCCAGATGGCGCAACGCCCGATGCCATCGTCGTCAACTCCGCCGGCTGCGGCTCCCACATGAAGGAGTACGCCCACCTTCTCCGCGACGACCCCAACTACGCCGCCAAGGCGGAGCGCTTCCAGGACCTCGTCCGCGACGTCCACGAATATCTCGTCGACATCGGCTTCGACGCCCCCCAGGGCAAGCTCGATCGCTCAGTCA
>JAPUIR010000181.1 GCA_027296805.1 Chloroflexota bacterium
CGATTCGTACGTGAAGCCGCCCGACCACGGCTATCAGTGCGCCGATCACGCGATCTACTTCTCGCTGGCGCGGATGCGGCCGGAGGCGATGGACGCGTTGCTGGCCGACCTGGGGATGGTATGGGTGGCCGACGAGCCGAACGTGGGGCTGTTGCGTGGCGACACCGCCGGGGGGACGGGGCGCTACGCGCATGTCGTGCACGATCTGTGGGAGCGGGGCTTCCGGGATCGACCCGCGGCCGAGGTGATGGCGATCATCGAGCGGCACGGCGGGATCGCGTTCCCGATGAATGACTACCCGATGCTGGTCGCGCATCCACAGGTGCAGCACGCGGGTGTCGTGGTGGGAAACGGAGGTGAGGACAACTTCCAAACTGTGGCGCCGCCGTGGAAGTTCAGCGACACCCCGCTGGGACCCGTGCGACCGGCGCCCGCGCTGGGAGAGCACAGTCGCGCGATTCTGAGCGAGCTGGGGCACGACGGGGAGTCAATCGGAGCGCTGGTGCGCGCCGGGGTGGTGGGGGAGGCGAGCCGATGACGGCGGATGGCTCCGTGGGCACCAGCTCCATGGGCAGTGGCTCCAGGCCGGGCATCGTTGATGTGCATGTGCACCTCACCCGAGACCTGGCCCAAGAGAGGTTGGTGTTTCCGCGGCCGGGCTACGCGGATCACTGGCGTTGGGCGAACGGGGAGCGGGTTGACGCGCACATGGAGGCGGAGCAGATCGACGGCGTGGTGATGCTCAACTACATGGACGTGCATCGCATGGCGGAGAGCCGGGTGGCGCGCGAGCCAGAGGTCGATCTGGAGGGACTGTGGGAGGAGCTGCGGGCCCGGGTGGCGCGGTTCAACGATTGGGGCTGCGAATTGGGAGCGTCGAACGCGCGGCTGGTGCCGTTCATGTGCGTCGACGCGGGGCTGTTCCCGGAGGTGGAGGGGATGATGGCGGAGCTAGAGCGGTGCCTGGCGCAGGGCGCGCAGGGGGTGAAGATCCATCCAGGGCTGTCGCGCTTCGACCCGGGCGATCGTCGGATGTGGCCGCTGTACGAGCGGATGCAGGAAGCGGAGCTGCCGATCCTGAGCGATACGGGCAGTCTGACGAGTGCGCCCGACGGCACGCCGTACGGTCGGCCGGTTCACTTCGTTCCGGCGCTGGAGGATTTCCCTCGGCTGCGGCTGATCATGGCGCACATGCCGGGGGCGTACTGGGACGAGCGGATCGGCATCGCGGCGCGATTTCCATCCGTGCTGTTCGATACGGCGGGCGGATTCAACGCAGCGGGCTGGTCGGCGCGGGACGGTCGGCGGGCTTGCGCGATCGAGGACGCGGAGCGGTTGATCCGGACGATCGGGGTGGAGCGGGTGTTATTCGGGTCGGATGCGCCGGCTCACGATCAACGGCCGCAGATCCAGCAGATTCTGGGGCTGTCGCTATCGGAGCGGGAACAGGACTTGATCCTAGGCGGCAACGCAAAGGCGCTGCTCGGGTTAGGCTCCCCAGCGCGAGCGAGCTGAGCGGCGCGAAAGAGAGGGACGACGGTGAACTTGGCTGCGCGCAAGGCGTTCCGCGACCAGACCGCGATCGTGGGGGTGGGAAACACGTCGTTCCGGGCGATGTATCGCGATCTCGATCCAGAGCGCAGCGCGTATGAACTGGGGCTGGTCGCGTTCCGGGAGGCGCTGGCCGACGCGGGGCTACGGAAAGAAGAGGTGGACGGGGTAATCGTGTCGCGCATCCCGCACTACGGGCGGATGTGCGAGATGTTGGGGATCCGGCATCCGCGCTTCGTCAACGTGCTGCCGGGCGAGGGGCGGCAGTCGGGGATCGCGCTGCAGTACGCGGCGATGGCGGTGTATACCGGCCTGGCCGACGTAGTGGCATGCATCTACGGCAACAACGGGCGCTCGGTGGGAGCGCGCTACGGCGGGGAGTCGCGGGGCGCGACGACGCAGGCGATGTACGAGGCGCCGTTCGGGATGACGTCGCCGGGGGCGGTGACGGCGCACATGTTCCGTCGACACCAGCATCTGTACGGGACGCCGGTGGAGGTGCTGGGACGGTTGGCGATCAACAACCGTCGCAATGCGGCGCTGAACGACAACGCGGTGATGCAGACGCCGCTGTCGATGGAGGACTACCTAGACGCGCGGTTCATCGCGGAGCCGCTGCGACTGTTCGACTACTGCCTGATCAACGACGGCGGGGTGTGCTTCATCGTGACATCGGCGGAGCGGGCGCGGGATCTGGCGAAGCCGCCGGTGCTGATCAGCGCGACATCGCAGGGAGCGGACATCACGCCACAGTACGTGGCGGACGATTTCTGGTTCGAGCCGCTGGGGCATATCGCGGAGTCTTTGTTTGGCGCGGCGGAGATCGAACGGAAGGACGTGGATTTCGCACAGATCTACGACAACTTCACGCCCAGCATTCTGTTCACGCTGGAGGGGATGGGGTTCGCGGGGCACGGGGAGGGAGCGGATTGGATCACGCCGGAGCGAATCGCGCTGGAGGGTGAGCTGCCGATCAATACGGGCGGGGGGCACACGAGCGAGAGCTATATGCAGGGCTGGGCGCTGCACACCGAGGCGGTGCGGCAGTTGCGGGGCGAGTGCGGGGATCGACAGGTGGCCGGTGCGGAGATCGGGTTGTATGCCTGCGCGGCTCCGGTCGCAACGGGGCACATTCTGCGGAGGGGGCCATGAGCGAATCTGGCTCTGAGAACGAATACGGCAAGCCGCTGCCGCCGATCACGAAGCTGACGACGCCCTACTGGGAGGGGACGCAGCGAGGCGAGCTGATGATGCAGTACTGCCACGCCTGCGAGCGGGCCTGGTTCCCACCGTCGGAGGCGTGTCCGGAGTGCCTGGGCAACGACTTCAGCTGGAGAGCGATGAGCGGGCGCGGGAAGGTCTGGTCGTGGGTGCAGATGTGGCAACGCTATTTCCCCGGCTTCGACGAGGAGTATCCCTACACGATCGCGCTGATCGAGCTGGCGGAAGGGCCGCGGCTCTACTCGACGCTGGTGGAGTGTGAGCCGGAGTCGATCGCATGCGAC
>JAPUIR010000182.1 GCA_027296805.1 Chloroflexota bacterium
TTGAGGCACCCACCGGGATCGCAGTCTTCCCCCAGGAACTGCTCCTCATCCCACGCGCTGTCGCCGAGCGCGAGACGAATCTCCAGCACTGGACCGTCATGCCGAGAGGCGGCCACTACGCACCCGCCGAAGAGCCGGAGCTTTTTCTGGAAGATGTGCGGACCTTCTTTCGGGCGCTCCGCTAGCCCAGTAGCAAGGCCAGAGGCTGCCCGCACCAGCATCACGTTGCCCACTCAGGGACGTGGGGGGAGAGTTCCCGCAATCCCCAGGGACCGGGGTTACCACCCGGAGCTGGCGTGGCGTGGCTCGGCCGCGTGAAAGAACACGACCGGCGCGGGCCAGAAAACCTATCCTCAGCCGGAAGTGAGTTCTATCGAGTGACAAAGGGCAGCGCCCCGTTGTTCGAGTTCCGCGGCGTATCGCTGGAGATCGACCAGCGGCGTGTCCTGCGGGATCTGTCGCTCGTCATCCCCGAGGAGGGGGTGACGGTGGTCGTGGGGCCCTCCGGGTCGGGCAAGACGACGCTGCTGCGGCTCTGCAACCGGCTCTCGGTTCCGACTTCTGGGGTTGTCTTGTGGCGAGGTGAGGACGTTGCTCGCTGCGACCCGCTTGCGCTGCGGCACGAGGTGGGGATGGTGTTTCAGCGGCCCACCGCGCTGCCCGGATCTGTGCGCGACAACCTCCTGGTCGCCGCTCCGCATGCGCCGCGCACGCGGATGACGTCCATGCTGGAGCGCGTCGGCCTCGATGCCCCGTTCCTGGACCGAGCGGCGCGGGAGCTCTCGGGCGGAGAGCTACAGCGTGTCTGCCTGGCACGCACGCTGCTGGCGGAGCCATCGGCGCTGCTGCTCGATGAGCCGACGGCGGCGCTGGACGTTGATCGGCGTCTGGACTTCGAGCGGCTGGCGCGCGAGCTGGCCGGCGCTGGCATGCCGCTGGTTTGGGTGACTCACGACCTGGCGCAGGCCCGACGGCTTGGCGACCGCTCCATCGTTCTGATCGACGGCCGGCTCGGGAGCGAAGACGAGGCGAGCGTATTCCTGGCGCGCGAGGCACACGATGAAGGGACTGACAATGCTGGCGACTGAGATTGGCTGGGTGGGCCTGGCGGCCTCGTTGCTTCTGATCGCGCTCGCTTTGGGGCTATCGCTGGGCCAGGGGCTCAAGCTGGAGCTCTCGATCGGCTGGGCCGCGGGGCGAGCGGCGGTGCAACTCTTGCTGGTCGGTCTCGCGCTGGGGTTGGTGCTCGATGACGACTCGCCGCAGCTGTTGTCTTGGCTCTGGGTGGTGGCGATGGTCGTCTTCGCCGCCGTGACCATCCGCGCGCGCGCATCCGGCGTGCCAGGCATCTTCGCGATCAGCCTGGTGGCGATGACCCTGGTGACGGGGGTGAGCTTGGGCGTGATCTTCGGACTGGGGATCTTCCCCGTGGAGCCGGTCGCCATCGTGCCGATGGCTGGACTGATGATCGGCAACTCCATGGCACAGACAGTGCTGGCGGCCACCCGCATGGTGGCCGAGGTGCGGGACAGCCGCGAGGAAGTCGAGGTGCGGCTCGCGCTCGGCCAACCGTGGCAGACAGCGTCGCGGCCTTACGTCATCGAGGCATTGCGCACGGCGCTCATTCCTCAGATCGAACGCACGAAGGCAGTGGGAATCGTGATTCTGCCGGGCGCGATGACCGGGCTCATCCTGGCGGGTGTCGATCCAGCCGACGCCGTGCGTATTCAGCTGGCGGTGATGTACTTGATTCTCGGCTCGGTGGCGACGACCGCGACGGTGGTCGCACTAGGCGTGCGCCGTCGCTTGTTTACCTCCGACCACCGCCTGGCGTCGCTCCCTGAGCTGACCCGCTAACACGGAATAGATGATGCTGCGGATGGCCACGAGCTGTGTCGACCCGCGGCCGAGCCAGGAAGCTATCGTTCGGCTCCCTCGGTCTGCGCGATGCCCGCCGTCGCCTCGGCGAGCAGCGCTTTCGCCCCCCGGCGCACGAACACTTCGGCCGGCGGCGCCTGGAAGAAGCTGTAGCCCTCTCGATCCTTCCACGCAAAGGGCCCGCCGACCTTGCGGCCAGCCGCAAGCGTCTCGTCGCGAACTCTCGCCGCCATCGCTTCGTACTCTGCGTCGCCTTGCTTCAGACCGGAGAAACTGCCCAGGTCGGTCGCCGCCACGAACACGACGTCTACGCCGTCGACCGCCGCGATCTGGTCCGCGATCTCGGCCCCCTCGGGCGACTCGATCATCCCCACGACCATGATGTTGTCGTTGGCTGTCTGGCGATAGTCGCTCCCCCACAACGCACCATACTGACCGCCTCCCAGACTGCGGACTCCCCGCGGCGGGTAGCTCGCGAACTTGACGGCGGCCTCGACCTTGGCGACCGACGTGACCATGGGCACGATGATGCCCAAGGCTCCGACATCGGTGGCTTTCTGGATGTCGCCTTCGGTCGCGTCGGGCACGCGGATGAAGGGGATCGCCGGGGCGTCGCGCCCGGCCCAGATCATCCGCGCGACGTCCTGGAAAGTCAGTGGGCTATGTTGCATCTCGATCCAAAGAAAGTCGAATCCCGCGTGCGCCATCGCCCGGTAGATGTCTGGGTCGGGGGTCTGGATGGTCCCACCGACCACCCGCTGCCCGTCTTGGAGCTTCTGCTTGACTGTGTTGTACATGGTCGCCTTCCTCGCCTCTCCGCTTGGCGGGTCTCGCCGTAGTCGAGGTCGGCAAGCTAACGCCTCGCGCCCCATCGCACCACGGCGGGCCTCCGGCAACGGATCGCATCCGGACGACCGGGTCGGTGCGGATCAGGTCACGGAATTCCTGGATCGCCCGATTCAACTCTGCCCGCGCGGGCCTCGCCAGGACATCCTCCAGGATGGCGTTGTGCCGCCGGGTGATCGCGGCGTGCCCGCTCGGCAGCCAGAGCCGTGAGACCTCGCCGTCATCTGTTCTCCCTCCGTTCGTGGGCCCTCACGATTACGACTAGAGAGCGGGGACGAAAGCGAACCGATTGCTGCCGTTCTTAAGGACGCTCCCACGTTTCGAAAGAGCTGTACGCCACGAAAACGAGATCACGTTCAGTTGAATTGGCCCGAAGTTGGAGCGGGAGAAGGGGTTCGAACCCTCGACCCTCTGCTTGGGAAGTATCTCGCCGTTAGCGCTGCAGCACCCAGATAGGGGGGCTCAGCGTGGAACCACTAGTTATCGGCTCTTGGCCTGGAGCCGAACTCGCGA
>JAPUIR010000183.1 GCA_027296805.1 Chloroflexota bacterium
GTGGACTCTGAGCAGGTGTGCCGCAATGTGGAGGTGCAACTGCAAAGCTTCGCCGGTGATTGGCACAGCATCTGGCAATGCGGCGAAGCTCGTGAAGGGGAGGACTTCGCATACAACTGGCAGGTCTCGCTGGCGCAGACGGATGACCAGGTTGGCGGGAGAATTTCGTTCCACGCTTGCCCCGGCCGTGGCCGCATTCAGTACGAAGTGACCGGCGTGGTTGATCCCAAGTCGGACACCGTCACTCTCGAAGGCGTTCGCCGCATCTCTCTCGGCCCACTCGGCGGCAACAGCCCCTTCCGGACCACATTCACACTCCTCCGCCTGGGCGAGCCCGACCCGAACCTCGATCCCGTACACGACCTCGCGATTGCCGTGACCCCGCTCGGCACCGCGGTCTTCGTGGACGAGCCGATCGAGTACCGGGTGACCGTGACGAACCGGGGCGGCGACAAGGCGGAGGACGTCGAAGTCACGATCTCGCCCGGCGGCGCCAGCTGGGAGTTCCTCAGTTCCCCGAGCGACTGCGAGACCATCGGGCTCTTGCACGTCATCTGTCAGGTGGGCTCCCTGGGTCCCGGGCAGAGCGCCAGCTTCTTCTTCGCGCTCGTCCCGACGAGTTCCGGAGAGATGCAGACGGTGATCCGCGTAGACGCCGCTGGCTCCGACTTCATCCAGGGCAGCAACGATCGCACCGTTAAGGTGGCGGTGATTGAGGCGCCCTAGCGCTCAGGCTGAGGAAGCCCCGAGCGTGAACAACCGCAAGGGATTGAAGGGCGCCGCCGCCCAGCGCCGCCCCGCCGGCCGCAAGTCCGATCAGCAGAACTCCGACGACGAACCTGGGCTGCAAGACCCGGCGCATAGGTCCTCCCTCACGCTCCGCTCATCGAGAGTGGGCGGCGGCAGGCTAGGCCCGGCGTTGGGCATCGTCAATTCAGAGCGGGGAACGGAGCGCCTTCCTCTACGAGTGCACCTCGTGGTCGAGAAAATGGAACAAGCGATCTGGGGAGTCTGGTGAGCCGCGTTGCTGTCAGAACGGCTGTCAAACAGGCCACCGGCGACCAGACCGGTGTCGGGGCGCCACCAGATCCCTTCTGGTAAAGTCGAAGAAGGCCGGCGTAGCTCAGTGGTAGAGCAGCTGTTTCGTAAACAGCAGGCCGACGGTTCGAATCCGCCCGCCGGCTCCACCCCACCGACCATCGCTCCGCTGCCGCCTGAAGCGGGGATCGCGCTCGCAAGGTGTCGCCCATTCGATGTCGGTCATCGCCGCCGCCTATCCCTTCCGGCGATCCGCGCCCCCTGACCCCACGCCGTCGCTTCGAACTTCAGCGTAGTCCTCGGCCGCAACGGAGTATGGGCGGGACGAGCCACGACGTCAGTGCGCCTGACCGACCCGCCAAGCCCACGATACCGGCAGGAAGCCACGGCTCACGAGAACCTTTCACGTGCCCGCGCCCTCCGAACCGGTTCTGGCGAGTGACGCCCAGAATACACACTCTGTCAGTATTTATATATTAGTCTCTCTATTATGAATAGAATGAAGGTGACAATGCCTAAAGCTAGCTTCACAATCACCGTCGAAGGGGCGGAGGCCGCTGACCTGATTGCCGCAGTGCAGGAGTTCTTCGCGGCTCGCGCGGCTCCAGTGGAACTCGAGCCGGACGACGAGTGGACCGCCGAGCAGGTCGAGCTGATGTGGCGAAAAGTGACGCCGGACTACCGAGAACTCGTCATGGCACTCTTCTCGGAGGGCGGTTCCGCTTCGATGGAAGAACTCATGAGCGAGCTAGAGGGAACACGTCAAGAGGTCGGCGGCAGGCTCAGCTCCCCCGGCCATCAGGCGCGGCTAAACCCCCAATTGGCTGTGCAAAAGCGTCGGAAGCTCGTCTTCTGGGACCCTGGCACAGAGAGATACACGCTCCAGCCCGAGGCAATCGAGCCGTTGCGGCAGCTCATCAGTGATACCTAGGGGCACCCACGCGTGCGGATTGAGCCACTTGAAGAGCAGGTTGGGGGCTCCATCGCCGAGCTGGTAGAGGAACGACAGGGACTCGGCGATGTGAAGGACTCACCCGTCGCACTGCGGTTAGGATGTCTACTTCAGCACTCGCTAGAATCAACCGCAGACCCGATGAGGTGGAGGTTCCTGGATGGCAGTAACGAGCTCGGAGACACTTCCACCCTCGCTCAGCCCCTCCGAGTTCGCGGCCAAGTGGACGATTAACAGCCAGAAGGAGAGCTCGTCATCGCAGGAGCACTTCATTGACCTCTGCCACATGTTGGGCGTGCTGACCCCCAACGCCGACGTGCCCATCCGCCTGCGCATCGGCATCAACGCCGGGGAGCCGATCGCCGAGGACGATGACCTCCACGGCGCATCGGTGGTGATCGCGAAGCGGCTGGAGTCGGCCGCACCGACAGACGGCATCCTCGTCTCGGACGTCGTGAAGCAGATGGTGGTCGGGAAGGACTTCGCCTTCACGGACCAGGGGGAGGTGGACCTGAAGGGGTTCGACGAGCCGGTGCGGGCCTGGACGGTGGCGTGGGAGTGATGGCGCAGGAACGCTGGCAGGTTTCCGAAGCGGCGGCGAGCAACTACGAACGTGTCAACGTTCCGGGCTTCTTCGCCGCCTGGGCGAGCGAGCTACTGAAGCGAGCGGCCCTGCAGTCCGGGGAGCGGGTGCTCGATGTCGCCTGCGGCACAGGGATCGTCGCACGCGGGGCCGTGGAGCAGGTTGGGGAGGGGGGAGTGGTGACGGGTGTGGACCTCAACGTGGGAATGCTGACGGAGGCGGCGAAGCACGTGCCCGCCGGTTTCCGGATCGAGTGGCGCGAGGCGGACGCGACGGAGTTGCCGTGTGGCGACGCGGCCTTTGACGTGGTCCTCTGCCAGCAAGGGGTGCAGTTCTTCCCGGAGAAGGCGCTGGCCGTCGCTGAAATGCACCGCGTCTTAGCGTCCGACGGGCGTGTCGTCGTCAGTGTCTGGCGGGGCTTAGAGCACAATGCCTTTCCGGCTATCCAGTCGGAGGCGCTTGCGCGTCACCTCGGGGCGGAGTTCGGGACGATGATGGCGGCACCCTTTGCGTACGGCGACGCCGGCACGTTCGCCGCCCTATTCCGCTCGGCGGGATTTCGGGACGTCAAGGTCGAGGCCGTCGAGTTGACCCCGACGCAATCCCGCGAGCCGGAGCGGGTCGCCGAGAAGTTCTTGGCGCTACCGATGGCTGAGACGATCGCGAAGATGCCGGATGCAGCGCGGCAAGCAATGATCGAGGACATCCTGTCGGCTATCCCGGGGAACCCGAGCGATCCAGCGGTGCTCGCTCCAACGTCGGCGCACATCCTGACCGCGCGACGGTGATCAGGTTGGCGAGGGTGATGGGGCAGGCGTCGGACGGCGTCAAACTGCTCCTCGCTGGGAAGGACTCCGCCTGTGCAGAACAGGCCGAGGCGCTCAAGGGGTTCGAGGAGCCCGCGCGGGCATGGGCGGTTCGTGCATGAGCGATCACCGACGCTCACAGGGCAGCGAGAACTTCCAATCCGCAGGTTGCAGGTTCTAGTCCTGCCGGCTCGTTCCACACCCTAACTGGACAGATTCTTCCGCTAGAATGCCGGGGAAGCACAGCGCTTACGGCTTCCGACTTCGTAACCAGCAGGCCGACGGTTCGAATCCGCCCGCCGGCTCCACCTCCCACCGACCCCTAGCCGAGCTTCTCCGCCAGCCGCGCGAACTCGTCCAGCCGCTTGATGGCGCTGTCCGGCTCCTCCGGCCCCAGCCAGCAGAGCAGCCGCCCGAAGCCCAGGTCCAGCAGCGCCCGGCAGTGATCCTCGTTGGGCTCCATGACGAAGCAGGAGAGATCCAGCTCCGCCATGTCGCGCCCCACTTTCTCTGCTTGGCCCCGGATCTCCTCCAGCCCCTGGGCCAGCGGGGTCACGTCGTCGTCGCGTGAGATCGGGATCCAGCCGTCGCAATAGTCCACGACCCGCTCGTAGGCCCACTTCGACTGCGCCCCGAGCAGGACGGGCGGCCCGCCGGCCCGCGCCGGCTTGGGGAAGTGCCACATGGGCTCGAAGTCGACGAACTCGCCTTTGAAGCTGGGCTCCTGCTCGTTCCACATGGTGCGCATCGCCAGGACGTACTCCCGGGTGATCGGCCAGCGACTCTGGAACTGGTTGCCGTGGTCCTCCAGCTCTTCCTGGTTCCAGCCAGCCCCGATCCCCAAGATTAAGCGCCCCTGCGCGACCTGATCCAAGGTCGCGATCGTCTTGCCAAGCACGATGGGATCATGCTCCGGAATTAAGCAGATGCCGGTGCCCAGTTTGATCCGCTCCGTCACCGCCGCGACGGCGGCAAGCTCGACGAATGGGTCCGGGATATGGGCATACTCGCGTGGAAGGTCGCCGCCCCCGGGGTAGGGCGTCTTCCGCGCCGTGGGGATATGGGTGTGCTCGGGGATGAAGAGCGACTCGAGGTCGCGGGATTCCGCTGCGAGCCCAGCCTCCCGCGGGCTGATGGAATAGTCCGTGGCGAAAAGAAAGACGCCCAAGCGGCTCATCGTGGCCTCCGTCTCCGTAGGGTGCAGGGCCGGCAGCCTAGCACTGCTGCTTGCGCTTCTGCAGTCGGGGCCACGCGCGGAGATCGGGGACGCCTCAGAGAAGAGAGGTTGGGCGGATACCGAGGCGGACCTGGCCGGCTTGCTCGTAGGCGGAGTCGGAGACCATGCCGTGTTGGGTGGCGGCGTGGATGTCGCGGAAGCAGCGCTCGAGCTTGGAGCTGGTGTAGAGCGAGCTGCCGCCGCCGGCACGGTAGGCGAAGGTGACGACTTCGGCGGCAAGATCGGTGACGTAGGCACAGGCGAGGCGGCTCTGCACGTCGAGGACGCTGATCGTGGCGGCTGGGGCGCCCTCGACGGCGGCGGCAAGGGGGGCGCGCAAGGCGTCGAAGGCGAGCAAACGGGCGGAGCGATACTGGGCGTCGGCGCGTCCGAGGTCACGCTGGAAGGCGCCGCGCTGGGCGATGGTGGAGGTGGTGAACATGCGGGTGCGGTCGACGGCGAGGGCGGTGATCTCCTCGAGCGCGCGGCGGGCGAGGCCGAGGGCGGCGCCGTGATGGCTGGGCGCGACCAGAGTGCGAACGGGGAGGCTATACCAGTCACCGCCGCGTTGTCGTCCGGTCTCGGGGGCCGAGAAGCAGAATTTTTCCGAGATAAAGGTGTCGTCGATGGAGTAATCGCAGCTGCCGCTGCCGCGGAGTCCTTCGACGTCCCAGGTCTCGGGGTAGGTCGTCACGAGATGCTGGGGCAAGGCGACCGTGAGGATGCGGGGGAAGCCCTCCGCGGTGGTCTCGGGCTTGCCGTCGTGGTGGACGACGGTGTTGGCGAGGACCCATTGCGAATGCAGGATGCCGCTGCCGAACTTCCAGCGGCCGTTGACGCGGTAACCGCCGTCTTCACGCTCCACGCGGCCGGTGGGTTGGAGGGAGCCGGCGGCGATGGGGAAGTGGGGGCCATCGAAGACCTCTTCGATGGCCTCATCGGAGAGGTAGGCGGAGAGCAGAGCGATGCTGGTGCTGCCGATGAGGAGGCACCAGCCAGTCGAACCGTCCGCGGCGCAGAGTGCTTCGAAGACTTGAGTCTGGGTGACGGGATCCAGCTCGGCCCCACAGCGCTGGGGGCGGCGATGGTGAAGAGACCGGCGTCGCGCAAGAGCTCAACGGCTTCGGGATCCAGAGTGCGACGCTGTTCGGCGGAGTCGGCGAGGCGTTCGATCTCGCTGCGGAGGTCTTCGGCGCGGGCGACCCAGTCGGTGGCGTTCTCGGTCGTGATGGCGACGCTCCCTTCGGAGCCGCTCTGGCACGCTGGAGCCTAGTGCTTCGAGGGCGAACCACACAAACGGACCGTCGCGCGACCGGCCTCAGTCCTCGTCAGGCAGCGGTGTAGCGGGTCCCGCAAGGAGGATCGTCTCTTGTACCGGGCTGCTTTCGGGGGAAGCTCGTAGGCTCGCGATCTCCGCCACGACTTCCTCGTAGGTCTCTTCCACCGTCATCACAAACGGCGTCGCCTCGCCGACAAGCCGTAGCTCTGCCTTGGGCGGAGAGTCGCTGTCCCGGATGAGCGAGACGTGATCGAGGTTGACCAGGACCGTGCGTCGTCCCGAGGTGGCGTGGAGTTCAATGAAGGGCATCGGAGTCATCCCTCAGAAGTCATGCGGGGTCGTTCCCCGGATTCCAGTGGAATCGGTGGGTTGAGCGCCAGTCTACGAGTCCGCCCGGTGGAGTCGCGACAGAGCCGCCTGGACGATGGCTTGGACCTCTTGGGGAGACTTCCCCAACTGCGTGGCGATCTGATCCGCCGTCAGGTGGTTGCCGAGCCGGAGTGCCAGAACGTTGCGTTCTTCGGCCGTGAGCAGGTGAAGCGGGTCTGTGACCATGATCGATCGTCGACGGGGAAGGTCCAGTCCCATAGGGGTGCGACAAGGGATCTGCGAACGGCGAGGAGGGAGGAGAGGTCAGGCGCTGGCAGTGCGGGCTACCCGGCGCTGTTCGGGAGGTGCGATGGCATCCCGCGCCTGATTGAGGCGGACCATGGCCCGCGTGTCGCCGCCGCGGTCGGGATGCATGAGTTTCGACATCGCGATGTATGCGGCGTCGACCACCTCCAGCGGCGCGCTTGGCAGCAGGTGCAGCACCCCGTACTGGGTGGCGTCCGCGCGCTTGAGGATCGGGGTCGCGTTCGCCACATCTTGTTTGCGGTAGTGGCTCTCGTCCTTGTAGGGGACGACGTGCCCGAACCCCAACTGCTCGCAGAGGAGTTCGACGAGTGCCAGCCAGTACGCGCCGCGAATCCGCCAGAGGCCACCTCTGACGTCGTACTCCAGGTGGCTGGGCGGCACGCGGCGCTCCACGACCGCGGCCAGGACCGGATCGACTCCGAAGGCGAGACAGTGGTTGTCGCCGTCGGGCCAGGAGTGCAGTGGAATCGAATCGTACATCGGCGCCCTCGCCTGCTGCTGGTTGGCTCATCTCATCTTCGGCCGCATCCACAGGCCCCCGCAGGCGCCGCCCGATTTCGCGCAGACCTACAGCGGACCCCGGCGGCGGTCGATGATCCCCTGCAAGCTGGGCGGCCTCGCGCCCGCGGAAGGAGCCGTGGAATGCGCTCTGAAAATGGCGAACCACACATCGGCAAGGTGATGACGGTCTTCGGTGCCCGGGGAGGTATCGGGAAGTCCACAATCGCCACGAACGTCAGCGCGGTGATCGCGCAGCACACTGATGCCTCGGTGCTCGTGATGGACATGGACACGCGCTTCGGCGATGTCGCGATGTTGCTCAACGTGGAGCCGACTTACACGGTCGCGGATCTCGCGTCCCATCCCGGCGACCTCACGCCCGAGCTGTTCCGCCAATCGCTCGTCGCCCACGAATCCGGCGCCTACGTTTTGGCCGCGCCCGTCGCCCC
>JAPUIR010000184.1 GCA_027296805.1 Chloroflexota bacterium
TCCATGCCGTCGCGGACCATGAAGTAGCCCTCGGTGGTGCGTTCGCCGGTGACGAACTGGCGATCGACTTCGTCGATGTCGTTGGTGAGGAGGGTCGCGGCGAGGGCGTCGGTGCGCGCGAAGAGGAGGGTGGGCACGTCCAGGACGTCCGCGGCGAGGCGGGCGGCCTGCAGGGTGCGCACCATCTGCGAGGTGGGGACGAGGACTTTGCCGCCCATGTGGCCGCACTTTTTCTCGGCCGCGAGTTGGTCTTCGAAGTGGACGCCGGCGGCGCCGGCTTCGATCATGTTCTTCATGAGTTCGAAGGCGTGGATGGGGCCGCCGAAGCCGGCTTCGGCATCGGCGAGGATGGGGAGGTAGTAGTCGAGCTCGGTTTTGCCTTCGAGCTTGTCGATCTGGTCGGCGCGCATAAGGGCGTTGTTGAGGCGCTTGACGAGGGCGGGGGCGCTGTTGGAGGGGTAGAGGCTTTGGTCGGGAAAGGTTTGGGCGGCGAGGTTGGCGTCGGCGGCGACCTGCCAGCCGGAGACGTAGAGCGCGTTGAGGCCTGCCTTGGCCATTTGCACGGCCTGGGCACCGGTGAGGGCGCCGAAGGTGTGGACGTAGTCCATCTCTTGGAGCTGGCGCCAGAGTCGGTCCGCGCCGTGGCGGGCGATGTTGGCGTCGGGGGGGATAGAGGGGCGCAACTTGAGCACGTCCTCGGCGGAGTAGGTGCGCTCGATGCCGTTCCAGCGGGGGTTTTCGGCCCAGTCCTGGCGGATAGTGTCGGCCGGGCTGAGGGCGTTGACTCCGTTGTCGCTCATGGCTGCTCTCCCCTTCGTGCGCCACGCGGTGTCGTGACGCAGTCTCGATTGTTGCCGCGTTGGCCACCGTCGGTGGATAACGTGGGACGACCACAGGGGCGACTGTGGGATGCCGCTGTCGGATGCCAGGGCACCGGTCGCGTCTGGGTACGTGGACGGCAAAGTAGCAGAATTCCGGGCGTCGTCAATAGTACCTGCCGGGTGTCATCAACAACTTCTATATCGAAGATGGACACTCTCGATGGGTAGTCCGGGCTGTAGAAACGGTTCAGGCGCCCGACGGGGGAGGGGGCGCGAAACCGTGCCGCGTCAGCGTCGTTCGGAGCTGTACTGCCTGTATTCGCGCGGGTCGGCAGAATGTGGGAAAGCTGTTGGCGAACTGGAGCCCCCTATGACGCGCGGCGCGGAGAGCGGCCTGGAGCGAGACGACCCCAACGCACGAAGGGCCTCCTCGTTGGGGATGGCGGCGGGCCAGAAGCAGAGCACGGATCCACGAGGCCCGCAGGAGGCGGTCGGGCCAGCGATTACCACCGCCAGCCTGACGAAGGACTTCGGTTCGTTGCGAGCGGTCGATGGGCTTGATCTCTGCATTGAGCGCGGGCAAATCTTCGGTTTTCTGGGGGCGAACGGTTCCGGCAAGAGCACGACGGTGCGGATGCTGACGACGCTGCTGGCGCCGACGTCGGGCGAGGCACGGGTCGATGGACTCGACGTACGGCGCGAGGCGCGGGAGGTGCGACGCCGGATCGGGGTCGCTCTGCAGGAGGCCGGGCTGGACGACTTGCAGACCGGCCGGGAGCTGTTGCGGCTGCAGTCTCGTCTGTATGGGATGGCAAGGTCCACGATCGAGGAGAGGGTAGCGGAGCTGCTGGAGGTGGTGGACCTCTCGGAGGACGCCGACCGTCGGGTGGGAACGTACTCGGGCGGGATGAAGCGTCGATTGGACCTGGCCTCGGCGTTGGTGCACGGGCCGCGGATCCTGTTTCTCGATGAGCCGACGACCGGGCTGGATCCGATCAGCCGGGAGAGCCTGTGGCGCTACTTGGAGCAGCTCAACCGCGAGCAGGGGGTCACGATCTTTCTCACGACGCAATACATGGAGGAGGCCGACCGCCTGGCGGACGAAGTGGCGATCTTGGACGCCGGCACGATCGTGGCGCAAGGGTCGCCGGCAGAGTTGAAGGCGGCAATCGCGGCGGACGTGGTCTCCATCGAGGTGGAGAGCGAGGGCGAGGGGGCGGCGATGGTCGTGGAGCAGGCGGCCGATTCGCTGCGGGGCTTGGTGGGGGTGGAGGACGTACGGGTAGATGGTGCGTTGGTCTCGGTCTATGTGCGCAACGGGAGCGGGGCGGTGTCATCGATGGTGCGATCGCTGGATGCCGCAGGGATCGCGTTCGGCGACCTGCGGCTCTCACATCCCACACTGGACGATGTCTTCCTGCGGGCGACGGGGCACCACATGGAGCCAGCGGGGGAGAGCCCCACGGAGGACGAGTCATGACGCTCGTTGCGCATTCGTACTTCTTGGCGGTGCGAGCGGTGCGGGAATCGCTGCGGCAGCCGGGGGTGGAGTTCGGCAACATCTTCATCCCGCTGTTCTTCTTCGCGGTGATCATTGGCAGTGTGAGCAACGTGGCGAAGAGCGCGTTCGGGGTGGACAACTTCATCGCGTTCCAGGTGCCCGTCGCAGTGCTCCAGGCGGTGGCGGGCGCAGCTTCGGTCTCTGGGATTGCGATGGTGACGGACATCGAACGCGGGTATTTCGACAAGCTGCTGCTCACGCCGACGTCGCGCTGGTCGATCATCACGGGACGGATGCTGGCGGACTTCATCCGGGGTGCGCTGTTCACGCTGTTGGTCCTGGCGATCGGGCTGGGGGTGGGGTCAGGGCTGGCGACGGGAGTGGCCGGCGGGGCAATGGTCGTATTGGTGGGGGCGCTTTTCGCGGGCGGCTTCAGCGGGATCGGGATCGCGATCGCTCTGCGCACCGGAAGCGCGCAAGCGGCGCAAGCAGGGTTCCTGTTGTTCTTCCCGTTGTTGTTCCTGGCGCCGGCGTTCGCTCCCCTCTCGATCTACGACCCGTGGCTGCGGTTCATCGCGGAGCTGAACCCCGTGACCTACATCCTGCGGGGACTGCGGGTGCTGATGCTGGAAGGCTGGGACTGGGAACAGATCGGTTACATGTTCGCCGCGGCGGGAGGGTTCGCGCTGGTGACTTCGACGATGGCGGTGTTTACGCTGCGGCGTCGCGCCGGATAGAGCGGCAGCCGGTCGCGCCAATCCGGGGAATCTGAGTCACCTTTGTCATAATTGGGACTCTTCAACGGCGTATGATGAGCGTCCCAATCCGGCCCGGCGTGCCAATCGGACAACGCGCGCTCCGCCGCGACCCGATCATGACGACTCCCAGTGAGGGGCTGCTATGACGACCCAGACTCGATCCGACCTCCCAGGTCGTGTGATTCCGATCCTGGATGAGGAGTTCGCCGACTTCGAGACGGAGGCGCAGGCGTTTTTGCGAGGCGAGCGGGAAGAGCCGAAGTTCATCGGCTTCCGGCTGAAGCAAGGCTGCTACGGGCAGCGCCAGGCCGACGTGCAGATGCTGCGGGTGAAGCTGCCGATGGGCGGGGTGAGCGCGGAGCAGATGGACGCCTTCGGGGATGTGGTGGACGAGTACACGCCCTTGAAGAAGGGGCACATCACGACGCGGCAGAACATCCAGATGCACTTCATTCCGCTGGACCTGGTGCCGGGGGCGTTCCGTCGGATGGCGGAGGCGGGGCTGTCGTCGCGTGAGGGCTGCGGCAACGTGGTGCGGAACGTGACGGCCGACCCGTGGGCGGGGATCAACGACGAGGAGCCGTTCGACGTGACGCCCTACGCGGGGGCGTACGTGCGCTACTGGGTGCGTAATTCGATCACGCAACTGCTGCCGCGGAAGTTCAAGACGTACTTCACCGGGCGCGAGAGCGACCGGGCGATCGCGGAGATCCACGACCTGGCGTTCGTGGCCAAGGTGCAGAACGGCGTGGAGGGGTTTGAGGTGCTGGTGGGCGGCGGGCTGTCGACGTCGGTGAAGCATGCAGTGGTGGTGGCGGACTTCGTGCCGGCGGACGAGTTCCTGCAGTTGTCTGAGGCGATTCTGCGCATCTTCGACGAGGCGGACGAGCTGCGGAAAAGCATCCAAAAGGCGCGGATTAAGTTCCTGGTGCACCGGCTGGGCCGGGACGCGTTCCGGGCCAAGGTGGACGAGTACCTGACGCAAGACTGGGCCAAGGAAGATCGGCCGACGTGGCAGGATCTGGCCTTCCTGGACGACGAGCAGGCGGCGGCGACGCGCGTGCAGGACGACGCGCCCAGGCCCAGCGAGGAGGACCGGGAGGCGTTCGCGGAGTTCGTCTCGCGGGCGGCGAAGCCGCAGTCGCAAGCGGGCTACCACTCGGTCCAGGTGGAGGTGTGGCGGGGCGATATCAGCGGCGATCAGTTCCACGGGCTGGCGACGCTGATGCGGCGCTGGAGCAATGAGCGCGGGCGGGTGAC
>JAPUIR010000185.1 GCA_027296805.1 Chloroflexota bacterium
CACCCGCCTTGTTGTGCGAAAGGGGGGCGCCTGTCTGGCGGTCGCTCGTGGAAACTCGCGCCCTGTCTTGAGGTCGCTCGTGGAAACTCGCTCCGGCCCTTGAACCCCCCTGCATGTTCGCGCCACGGAGGGTGGTGGGGCATGGGGCGGCAGGAGTTGGAAGGGCTCGCGGAGGCTCTGGTCGCTGTGCTCCTCGAGGGACCGTGGAGTTATTGCAAAAGAGCGTGGCGCGTCGGATCCGGCGGGCGTAGAATTCGATCATGCGGATGATCCTATTCCTGCCCGCCGTTGTCGCGACGCTGGGCGCGGTGTTTCTGGTGGTGGTGTTCGCGGGGATCCCGGCCGCGTCGTCGACGGAGTATCTGAACGCCGATCAACTGGATGCGGCAGCGGCGGACGGCGATTTGGTGGTGTTGGGCGGCGTCGCCGCCGGCAGCGTCGCGATTGGGGACGAGGTCGCCCCGCGGGTGGGAGATGGAAGCCGCCGCGTACACGTCGTGATCGGGTTGGATGGGGAGTTGGCTTTGCTGGCGGCGCGAGATGGCCCCGCGGTCGCAGCGCGCTTGGACGCGGTCGACCGCCGGGTGACGACGACGTTCGGCGGTTTGGGCCAGTTCTACGGCTATATCGATACGGCGCATGGCTGGAGCACGGTGGCAGCGGTGCCGGCGGCGCTGTGGCTGGTGACGCTGCTGTCCCTCTGGGCTCTGCGACGCCGCAAGCCGGCGGGCGCGGCTATCGCGCCTCTGCTGGAAATCAGGTCGGAGCCCCGGGCGGAACCGATGCCCGAACCGGTGGCGGAGCCGCTGCTGGTCGCGACAGCCACTCCCGAGATCGAACGGGAGCCGCTGCGGCTTCCGGTGCCGGAGCCGATCAGCGTGCGGCCGTTGGAGCGGGTCGTGCGACCGGTGGCCGACGATCCGCTTCTCGGGCTGGTGCGCGAGGTGGCGAGGCAAGCGCCGCAGGCGGGCTTGCGGCACGCGCGTCGGGTGGTGGAGCTGAGCCAGGACGAGCGCACGCTGGGGTGGGTGGGGCTGGCGGCGACGGCGCTTGGGGTCGCCGCAGCGACCTATCTGGTGTCGTCGGAGCGGCGGCAGAAGTCCGCGCCGAAGTCACATCGCCGCTGGCTTTAGCGACGATATACGCCGCCGCGGCGCGCGACTCTCAGGATCACGATCAGCCTGTTGCCCGAAACAGCGAAGATGATGCGGTAGCCCCCGACGCGGATACGGTATTGGTCGCGCCTGCCGCGAAGCTCGTGGACAGCGGTCTGATCCGGTCCGTTCGCCAGACTTTCGATAGCCGCAGCGACACGCTTGCGAGTCGAAGCAGGAAGTCGACGCATTTGACGTCGGGCCCGATTCGATACCTGGATTTCCCAGGCATCAGTCACCCTCTAATTCGCGCCGGACCTCCGACCAGGGGACCGTCTTCCCGTCGCGGTACTCCTGGAGGCCCTCGCGGATGGCGATGTCATCTTCGGGGCTGACTTCGTCATCGGGGTAGCAGAAGTCTGCGATGAGACGTCGCAAGCCGGCGAGATCCGCGATCGGGATCTCGTCGATGAGCTTGTGGAGGTCGTCGCGACTGTCGGTGGTCACCGGTCCATCATACTCGGCGACCAGGTCGGTCAGCTGACGGGGATGGCGCCGGCGGCGTGCAGGCCGTCGATGATGCGGCGGGCCCGGTCTTCCTCTTCGCTGTTGGGTGTGGGCATGCCGAAGGACACGGTCTTGCAGTAGTCGCCGAAGCGCTTGGCGACCTCCACGGCGGCGTCTTCTGGCTTGCCGATGGTGGCGAAGGTTTCGAGGACCTCGTCGCTGATCTCTTCGGCCATGGCGCCCCACTCGCCGCGCAGCGACATTTCGTGGAGGGTGGCCGACATGTCGCTCCAGCCGTGGACGTCGAAGACGCCCTGATAGGTGCGAGTCGAGCCGTAGAACGAGATCTGGGTCGCGACCTGCTGCTTGGCCCTGCGGATCTCGGCGTCGCTGTCGCCGATGGCGATGAAGCCGCCGCCCACGAGGTCGAAGTCCTTGAGCGTGCGGCCGGAGCTGGCGAGCCCCTTTTCGACGTTGGGGAGGATGACGTCGGTGAGGTACTTGGAGGTGAGGAAGCCATGCAGCCGGAGCCCGTCGCAGACTTCACCGGCGACGCGGCACATGACGGGACCGACGGCGGAGATGTAGACCGGGATGTCGGGGTTGTCGATGGGCGGGGGTGTGAAGTTGGGGGTCATGAGCGTGAAGTTGTAGTGCTCGCCCTGGAAGTTGAGGCGCTCGCCCGTCGCCCAGGTGTGCCAGATCGCCTTAAGGGCGAGAACGTACTCGCGCATGCGGGGCCCGGGCGGCGACCAAGCAACGCTGAAGCGCCGTTCGTGGTGGCCCTTGACCTGGGAGCCGAGGCCGTGGCAGAAGCGGCCGTTGCTGTAGTCCTGGAGGTCCCAAGCGATATTGGCCATGACCATGGGGCTGCGGGGAAAAGAGATGGCGACGCCGGTGCCGAGCTGAATGCGCTCGGTATGCTCGGCAGCGACGACGAGGGGGAAGAAGGGATCGTGAATCGTCTCGG
>JAPUIR010000186.1 GCA_027296805.1 Chloroflexota bacterium
CGCATAGCGGAGGACCTGCTGATCGCCCTCCAGGGGGATTTCGCGCATCGAGGGGCTGACGAAGGCGTGGGCGCCCGCCCGGGTCAGCATCCGTTCCACTTCCGTGGCTCGCCGGCTCTCGAAGGCCGCCACCCGCAGGCCGTCGAACCCGTCGTTGCTGTTCGACATCCCTAGATCCCTCGCATCCGCCTCGACCCGGTGGTCTGGAACGCTCTCGGCGCCCAGTCTCTCAGCCTCGGGATTGCCCGGGCTCGCTGCGATCATACGACGGAGCCCGCGCCCCGGCTTGGCCTGCAACGCGCGCGATCACCGGCATCGAACCCGAAGGGGGACGCGCTCCTTCGAGCGGACGCGCCATCCTACTAGCCAGGAGGAACATCACGACGGAGAGTCCGGCGCTGATCGCAAACATGACGAGTGCCCAGTCGTAGGAATCGGTCGCGTCGAAGATCCAGCCGGCCACGGCCGGTGCCACGACCAAGCCACTGGTTTCGAGCATGAACATCGCGCCCAAGATGGTGGCGAAGCTCCCCAGTCCGAATGCGCGGGTGAGGAGCAGCGGTTCGAGCAACGGTCCTCCGGCAAAGCCGAGCACGAAGAAGACGATGAACAAGGCAATGCCCCAGGTCGCCCCGCCACTCACCAGCAGGATGAGCATCGACACGGCCAGACTCGCCGTGAAGATGGCCGCCGGTCGCTCGACTCGCTCGATGCGGTCCGCATAGCGCCCGTAGATCAGCAAGGCCACGATCGCCAGGGCCGACGCCAGGGAGACCAAGCCTGCGGCCCACCCAGTCGAGAGGCCCACGGATTCGTAATACGGCACGGCATGCACCAGCCATCCCACGACGCCGTAGAAGAAGGTCATCATCGCCAGCGTGATGATCCAGAACGTGGGAGTACGGACCGCCTGGCGCAACGTCAAGCTCCGACCGGCCGCAACGGGGTTCCGTGTTCGGTTCTCGCTCGCAGGTTGCAACTCCCAGGCGTCCGCCGGCGGGCTGTCACGGATCACGAAGAGGCCGAGGGGGACGAACAGCACCGCGATGAGCATGCCCGAGAAGATAAAGGCCCCGTCCCACTCCACCGCGTCGATCACCACCTGCATAACCGGCACCATCACCACTGAACCCGACCAGAGCCCCGCGCCAAGGATCGCGATGGCCGTCGCTCGCCGCCGGCTGAACCAGCGCGCGATCAGCACTTGGAATGGGATGTAGAAGATGGCTCCCCGGACCACAGCGTTGATCGCCAGAAAGACGTACCACTGCCACAACGCCCCCGTCGTTGCGATGAGCAAGTAGGAGGCCGCGGTCAACGGCGCACCGGCCAGGATGCAGGGGCGCGTGCCAAAGCGGTCGATGAGGCGGCCGACGAGGGGCGCGGACAGCCCGCTCACCCCAAGCGAGATGGAGAAACCAAGGCTGACCTCCGCGCGGGCCCAGGCGAACTGAGCCTCGAGCGGTTCAACGAAGAGGCCGAACGACGAAAAGGCGATCCCGTTGCCCACGGCCATGCCGACGACGGCCGCTGCCAAGATCCACCAGCCGTAATACGCCTCGCGGAGGCGTCGCAGAGGCCCGGGAGTCTGAGCTGAGCGCGTGGGCGCGGATCGAAGACCCATCGGGTCAGTCTATGGCCGCCTCCCCGTTGCGACTTGCTCAGTCGAGCATGAACGGGTGGTAGGTGTCGACGACGGCGTCGTCCGTCAGCTCGACGACCCGATAGCCCGACTCGCCCTGGAGGGGAAAGCCAACGGCGCCCGAGGCGACCTGCCGCACCCCGCCGAACTGGGCAACCCTGTTCTGATGCAGGTGCCCCGAGAAGACGGTCTTCACACCGAAATCGTCGAACAGGGTGAACAGTCTGTAGCGGTTCTCACGCGACGCGCTTGTGAGCTCAACTTCCCGAGGATCGCGGAGAAAGAGGGGCGTGTGCATGAAGGCCACGCGGTGGCGTGCCTCCCGTGCTGGTCGCGAGCCGAGCGCGTCGGCGACGAACTCCAGCTGGCGTGCGGCCTCCCCTTCAACGCGGTTCGGACGGTGCAGGGTCTCGCTGTCGAGAGCGAGGAAGAAGGTGTCCTCCACCGAGAACGTGTAGTAGTCGCTGCCGATGAGGTCGCGATAGGCCGAGAGCGCGTCGGGGGTGGGCTCTTCCGCGTCGAGGGAGAGGTCGTGGTTCCCGGCGATCCAGTGGAGCGGGATGCCGTCGTCGAGACCGGCGGCGGTATCGAACAGGGCTTTCCACTGCGCTGGCTGATCGATGTTGTGCACGAGGTCCCCGCAGACGACGACGAAAGCGGGCCGGCGCCGGTTGGCCTCCGCGATGGCCGCGCGAAAGCGCAGCAGCTCCGGACCCAGATCGGTAACGCCTTCGGGCACTTCGGGGTCGGCGCCGGGCAGCGCGCCCATCTCGCGCAGGCGCCCGAAGGCCTCTTTGCGCTCGGCGGGTGAAAGCTGACTGAAGTCGGCGAACATCCCGAACTGCGGGTCGGCAAGCTGGAGGAACTTGAAGGACATGCGCTCAACCTCGCCGGAGTCGCCGGTGCCCACTATACCCGCCCCATTCCAGGGCACGGAGAGGGAACCTCGCCGCATGAACTACCCTCGTGGCTCTGGCAGGAGGTGGCACATGCCGTCCGGACAAGTGTCGTACAAGCAGATCGAGGTGGAGCCCCTGACCCCGACGATCGGCGCGCTGGTGAGCGGCGTCGACCTGACCCAGCCGGTTGATGACGCGCTGCTCTCGGAGATCCACACGGCCTGGATGGCACACCTGGTGCTGTTCTTTCGCGCGCAGCCGATGTCTCCCGACCAGCACCTCGCCTTCGGGCGTCGATTCGGCGAGTTGCACATCCACCCGGCGGCACCTTACGCGCAGGACACGCCTGAGCTGATGGTGATCCACACCGACAAGGACTCGTTCCGCAACAACGGGGAACGCTGGCACTCCGACGTCTCAGCGGACGAGGAGCCGCCGATGGGGAGCCTGCTCCACATCCACCAGGTCCCGAGCCGTGGCGGGGACACCTCCTGGTCCAACATGTACGCGGCCTACGAGGCGCTTTCGCCGACCATGCAGACGCTGCTCGATCCGCTGACGGCGCTGCACGCGTCCGACTACTCGGGCCAGTACGGCGACCACCAACCCCAGCGGGAGTCGCCCCAGGCGAACCATCCGGTCGTCCGCACGCACCCCGTGACCAAGCAAAAGGTCCTCTTCGTCAACGAGGTTTTCACGCGCCGAATCAACGAACTTTCGCGCGAAGAGAGTCGCGCTGTGCTGGACTTCCTCTTCGACCACGTGAAGAACATCAACTTCCAGTGCCGCTTCCAGTGGGAGGCGGACTCCGTGGCGTTGTGGGACAACCGCTGCACTCAACACATGGCGGTCTGGGACTACTACCCCGAGTCGCGGAGCGGCATCCGCGTGACGATCCGCGGTGACCGCCCGTTCTAGTGCGCCTCGCCCGCGCCATGCTCGGCGCTGCCGACGAACGACTCCAACCGCTGCTGCTCTAGGCTGTAGCCCGATGCGCCAAACGGGGAGACGCCCTGACTACGGAGACAAAATGACTACGGAGACAAAGCTGGAGTTCGGAACGACAGCGTGGATTGACGCGCTGGGCGACGTGTTCCGTGCCGCGATCGAAGGGGCCGGCGAGAGCGCCGGGTCGATCACTTTCTCGATCTCGGAGTTGTACACGGACGTGCCGGCACATATCTCGTCCGCGGGGCAGGCGGGATGGGCGTGCCGCATCACCGACGGGCAGGTCGCGTTCCAGCATGCCGCCGATCCGAGTGCGGACATCGTGATTGAATCCGATTGGGCCACAGTGAAGCCACTCGCGCGGATCGTGGTCGACGGCGATCCAGGGCGGCAGGCGGAGATCGACGGGATGATGGCCGAGGCGATTGAGTCGGGCCGCATGCGGGTCGAGGGCGACATCACGGCTTTTCCCGAGGCGATCGGCACCGTTCACGACGAGATCGCGCGGCGTACCGGCTAGCCACCCTTGAGGCTGGCCTTCGCGCGGCTAGGAACCGTCGCAGCCGGCGAAGTCCTCGTTGATGTCCACGAGGGGGCCAAGCGTGTCGCGACGCTCCGGGTCGAGACCCACGATCACCGCGCAGAGGCGAGCCCCGGACGCGGCGATTTCGGGGCCATCCTCCTCGATCACGAGGAGATCACCCGCCAGCGCGGCGTCCCGCTGCTGTTGGAGCAGCCCGATCTCGACGAGCACGAACTCCACGATCCGCTGGTGGTCGTCGAGAGCACTGGCGTCGGGGCTGAGCGCATCGAAGGCCTCCAGCGCGGCGTTGAACTCATCAATCAAACGTCCGCGGTTGTCCGCCACGATGGCGGCTCGCTCGTCGTCGGAGAGGAGGCCGGGGCGGCCCGGCCCGACCGCGCCGAGCGAAGCGGTGCGAGCCAGGAGCTGCCTGGTGACTTCGAAGAGGGCAGCGTCGTATTCGTTGTCTGGCGGCTCGGGATGGCCGCAGGGCTCGATGAAGGGGAGGCTCGAACAGATGCCCGCCGGGATCCCAACCTCCCACTCGCGCAGGACCTGCTCGCGTGCGAAGAACAGATCGATCAGTACGACGAAGTTGTCTTCATTCGCGGCGGCCTGAATCTCATCCAGCGTTTCAAGCGCGTCCTCGCCCAGCACGATCAGGTTCGCGTGCCAGTCCGCGTACTCCTGCGGTGGATCGATCGCGCGCAGGCTGTCCTGACCCTCCAGCCGCAAGTCGCGTGCTATGTCGACGAGCCGGCTGATCAACTCCAGGTGTTCCGCGCGCGTCACGAAGGAGATGGTGTCGCGGTCGTCGGGCGGTGCAAGGGCGACACCGGCGATGGCGCCCATGGGGGTTTCCCCTGGACCAAAGAACAAGAAGTGCGCCGCTAACGCGGCTTCGTAGCTATCGTCTCGATCAACGTCGCAGACCGGATCGCGGCTACTGACGACGTTACAGACGTTCACCGAAAACTTCGGCAAATAACGTGATGTGATGACACCGAGCTGGTCGTTGTAAATCGCGAAGCCTACAAAGTCCTGCTCGCGCGCGGACTCGCCCAGCAGTGCGTCAACGCGCGCCAGCTCCTCGTATTGCTCGACCAGCAGTGCATGGTCGGCCTCGTAGCCGGGAGGCGGCTCGATCCCGCGCAGCCGCTCAACGACCGGGAGGAACGCCGTCCCGGCGCCGGCGCTGACCAATGGCGCGAAAAAGTCGGCTCGATCACCTGTGCCAAGGTCGAGTGAGCCTTGCGAGGCGCGCGAGGCGGCGGTGCCAAAGAGGTCGAATGCGCCCTGGAGGTCGATGAAGTAGGCGGCCTCATCGTCGCTGGTAGGGGTAACGTTTTGTGTCGCGAGGACGGCGCGTTGCCCGGCATCGCCGGGGGCGTCGTCGTCGCTGTCGTCACCGCCTCCGCACGCAACGGCAAGCATCGCGGTCACCGCCGTTGCGCCCAGCAGGAAGTGCTTCACGGAACCGCGCATCCGAGACCCCTTTTTTTGAACTCATCAGACCGAATCCCCGCCGACACTCGCCCACGATCGCGTGCGCGTTTTCGGGAAAGTCCTCGGAGCATCGGCGCGATATGCTCCCAGGCGTTCAGGGAGGGAACGTATGGGAACGCTGGACGGATTGACCTTTGAGGCGCCGGGGCCCGGTCCCTGGGACGTGGAGACGGTTCACCTCTCGCGCCCGGTGACGGCGCTGGCCGCAGGGATGTTTCCTCAGGCGCTGTCGGAGGGGTTCGGCGAGGGGACGGAACGCTACGGCCTGCTCCTCGACACCTTGGACTTCGCCATCGTGCAGCGGATTCCCTATGCCCGCATGCTTCCTGTGGGCGCCAAGAATGGTCCCGGCGAGAAGTTGCCCCCCAAGCTGCTGTTGCAGCTCATCCTGCGGTTACACCCAGAGATGCGGCGCCGACGGCGGACCGCTGAGAAGGCGGAGCGCAACAAGCTCTGGCTGCAAGACCTGCGGCGATGGGATGACGAAGTCAAGCCCGCCACCATCGCCCGCTCGTTGGCGTTGCTGCAGGTCGATCCGGAGACGCTTCTGGACGACGAGCTGATGAATCACTTGAACGAATGTGCCGAGTGGGCGTTCCGGATGGTCAAGCAGCATCAGCAGTTCACCGTTGCGGCGCTTCTACCGACTGCGCGGCTGCTGGCGAATGTGATCCGCTGGACGGAGCTGTCGGTCCCGCAGGTGTTGTCCCTGCTGGCAGGCGCCTCACCGGTCTCGGCGGGCTGGGTGCCAGAAGCCGACGCGCTCGCCGCCGCGATTGAGGGAGACGCCGAGGCAGGGGTCAAGCTCGATTCCGACGAAGATGCGAGATTGGTGCTGGAGTGGCTGCGGTCGCGGGAGGGGGCGGTGGGCGAGGCGGTGAGGGCGTACCTAGCGATCGTGGGCTACTGGGTGGTGACCGGCTACGACGTTGGCGATCGCTACGCGCTTGAGACGCCGAGGCTCGTGATCGTGGGAATGCGGCGGGCAGTGTCGCGAGAGCCGTGGGTCGACGAGGAGCGGCTACGGGCCGACACGGAATCGATCCGGGCGCAGATCCCGGCCGAGCACCTGGTTGAGTTCCACGAACTACTGGCGGAGGCACGCGAAACCTACCGTCTGCGCGACGAACGGGGACTCTACAGCGACGTCTGGGCGTCGGGCATCGCACGCCGGGGGATTCTGGCGGCAGGGAAGCGGGTAGCCGCGGCCGGCCGCATCCACGACGCAGAGCACCTGGTGGAAGCGACGTTGGAGGAGATGCGCACGCTCCTTCAGAGCGAGGGTGGCCCATCGGCGGACGAACTCGCCGACCGCTTCCGATATCGACAGGAGACCAAGAACTCCGACGCTCCGCCACATTTGGGACCGCAGGCCGCGCCACCACCGCCAATGGACTGGTTGCCGCGGGGCGCGGCGCGGCGGCAGATGGAGGCCATGGATGTGGCCATGGCCTCGGTGTTCAACGACCCACGGCCCGCGGAGGCGCCCCAGGAGGGTCAGGTGGTGGTGCGAGGGGATTCGGCGTTCGGTGGCGTCTTCGAGGGACGAGCGAGACTGATCTTGGGACCCGACGATTTCGAGCGCATCGAAGAAGGAGACGTGCTGATCACGACATCGACATCGCCGGCGTTCAACATCGTGCTGCCGCTGGTCGGGGGGATCGTCACGGATCATGGCGGGGTGCTTTCGCACGCGGC
>JAPUIR010000187.1 GCA_027296805.1 Chloroflexota bacterium
CCGCTCGGGATTCCCGCTCAGATAGCTGATGCCGCTGACCGGAGTCAGCACCGCGCCGAAGCCCAGGAAATCCTTGTACGGCCCAACCAGCCCCTGCATCGGCTGGTAGGCCGCCACGATCGTCGGATTGATCTCGCGCAACTGCTCGTAGCCGTGGCCCCACTTTGCGATCACGCGGGGCGTGTGGTTGGTCAGGAACACGTCCGACTTCTCGATCACGCGGCGTGCCACCGCGGCGGCGCCGGGCGAAGCCATGTTGAGCAGAAACGACAGCTTGGCGGCGTTGAAGTTGTTGAAGTACCCGCTCAGGTTGTATGAGCCCGACTTCCCCGCCGGGAACGGCTGCCCGATCCGCAGCGAGTCGATCCGTGTCTCACTCTCGATCCGGATCACTTCCGCCCCGAAGTCGGCCAGCGTTCGGCCCGCGATCGGACCCGCGCCGAACCAGGAGAAGTCGGCCACGCGAATACCGTCCAGCGGCCGCGGCTTGGGGCTCATATCGCTCCCTCCGACGCGTACACGATCAGGTCCTCCTGCGAGATGCCGAGCTCTTCGACCCAAATCTCGATGTTGTGCTGCCCGATCTCCGGCGCCGGACGCCGGATCGTGATCGGTGTCTCGCTCAGCCGGTAGGGCGGGCCGGGAAAGTCGATCGACTCCCCGTTCTGCTCCGAGGGCATCATCCAATTGCGCGCCACAAGCTGCGGATTTTCCACCAGATCCCGCGCCGAGGAGACCGCTCCTATCAGCAAGCGCCGCTTCTGGCCTCCCTCGTAGACCTCCAAACTGGTGCGCTCCGCGAAGAACTTCGTCAGCACTTTCTGCGCGGGCCCCGCGAGCTGACCCAGCTCCGCCATCTTGGCCGGGTCCGCCAGCGCCGCCGCCAGGGTGGACCAGTCCAACGCCCGGTACTTGGCTTCGTCCTCCCCCGCCAGCTCGCCCGCCGCGTCCTCCTCCACGAGCCAGTCCATCAGCTCCGACCATGACGCGCCGGCCGGTGCTCCCACCATCGAGTACACGTGGCCGTCGCGTGTCTTGTAGGTGCCGATCCCCGGCGCCAACACGATCTCGCCGGCGCGTTCCCGCGACGTCTTCTGGAAGTCCCACTGCTGCATCGCGGTCTCCTGCGCGATCGACAACGCCTCCTGCATCGACGCCTCCACCAACTGCCCCTCGCCCGTCCGCTCCTTGTGGAAGATCGCCATCACGGCTCCCTGCGCCGCCGCGACCGAGACCGTGATGTAGCCCTGGTTCCCCCCCAGCATCTGGGGCGGATCCGCGGGGTCGCCCGACAGTGTCAACACGCCGGACGAAGCGAGCCCGATGATGTCGGTCGCCTTCCAGCCGGCGTGCGGCCCCTCGATCCCGAAACCCGTCACCGAGACATAGATCAGCTCCGGGTTCCGCTCGCGCAGCGTCTTGTAGCCCACGCCCCGCGCATCCATGTAGCCCGCGTCGTACGACTCCAACACCACGTCCGCGTTTTGGGCCAGCTCTCGGAACAGGTACTGCCCATCGTGCTCGTCGAGGTTGCAGGTCACGGACCGCTTGTTGGTGTTGAAGTACCACCAGGACAGACTCGTCTCGCGGCTGATCGCGTCGTGGGCGAATGGACCAACCCCCCGCGCCGCGTCGCCGCCCCGCGGCTCGACCTTGACCACGTCCGCGCCAAGGTCGGCCAACAGCTTGCCCGCGTACTGGCCCATCTCGGTCGTCAGGTCCAGCACGCGAATCCCTGCCAAGGCGCCGGGTGCGTCGGTGCTGGCTTCAGCTGTGCTGGCTTCCGTCATATTGGCGGGGGTCTCTAGGAACCAGGCTCGGCGGTGACCGCCGCCGGCAGCCGCCGATGAAGGATCTCCGCCGCCTCCGCGACCATGCCCTCCAGCACCTCTCCCGCGGGTCGAATCTCATGCAGCAGTCCGCTGATCTGGCCCGCCGCGTTCATCAGTAAATCTTCCCGGCCCGCCTGTTTGGCCGATTCCATGACGTCCGCCACCAACAGCCCTTGCAGCCCCATGGGCAAGGCGCGACTACCGGAGTCCTCCCAAGCCTCGATCAATTCGTTCGTGACGTTGCGCATCGTCTTGCCGCTATAAACGCGCGTCACGCGCGTGTCCTCTTCGCTCGCGTCCAGGATGCGCTGCTTGCGGAAGTCATCCAGATTGGCCTCCTTGGTAGGGATGAAGACCGTTCCGCACCAGACGCCCACACAACCCATCGCCAGTGCCGCCGCGATCCCGCGACCGTCGGCGATGCCACCCGCCGCGACCACGGGCACGGAGACCGCGTCCAGGACCTGGGGCAGCAGTGCCATCGTGCCGATCCGGCCCGTGTGCCCGCCCGCATCGTGCCCCTGCGCCACCACGATGTCGGCCCCGCCATCGGCGACGCGCCGCGCGTTCTTCACGTTCCCCACCAGCGAGATCACGACCCCGCCCGCCTCATGTACCTGCTCCGAGAAGGGCGCTGGGTTGCCCAGCCCCGTGGCCAGGACCGGCACCTTCATGCTAACGATCGTGTCCACCTGGTCCTGCGGTGTAAAGCGCGGCAGCCGGATATCGGCCCGAGGAGCGCGCGCCTCGGGCAGTGCCAGCCCCTCCCGGATCGAATCCATGGCCTGCTGCTGCTCGGGGGGCAGCAAGTCGCGCGGATCCTTGGGGCTTTCGCTCTTCGGGGGTCGCTGAGCGGTGTTCGACGGCACCAGAATATCGACCCCAAACGGCCGGTCGGTCAGGTCCTGGATTTGGCTGATCTGCTCCTCGAGCCTGTCCGGCGGAAAGCCCGCCGCCCCCAGCACCCCCAGCCCGCCCGCGTTCGACACCGCCGCCACCAGGTCGGCCCCCGCCACACCACCGACCCCGCCACCAACAGTGGGGCCCATCCCGGCCAAGAGCACCGGATATTCGATGTTCAACATGTCGCAAAGCACGGTATGCAGCACGGGCTTACTCATGGATGCCTCGGAATCGTGAATACGCCAAGTTTTCGCGGTGCTCAGTCTCCTGGCGAGGACTTGGAGCGTCAACCAACTCAGGGACCGGCATGGATTGAGTCAGGGCGTTCCGCGCGCGACAGGATCGCGACGCTCCGCGTTGGTAAGATCAGCGCATGCACATACGTCGACCGTTGCTCCTCATCGGAGGGGGCGTGATCGCCCTCCTCTTCCTGGTGATCGTGCTCAACAGTTCGCTCGGCGTCGATAGCGAAGTGACGTTCACCGATCTACACCGGCCTGAGATCGTGGGCGAGTCCGGGTCCCTGCGGCCCTGACCCCGGGAGAAGACGCATGCCGAAACGCCCCAAGGAGAGCTTGCTCGACGAGGCGCAGGGCTGGATCGCGGAGATGCTGTCCGAGGAAGGCGTGATCGTCACCGGCGCCTTTGTTGAACTCGTCCAAGAGTTCGAGTGGGACGCGCTCGAGGCAGGCGATGTTGAGCCCGACGACCGCGCCGCGATCGTCCAGCACATCATCGATCGCTGCGCCAAGGAAAACATCATGGTCGGACCGATGCCAACCTCCCTCTCCACCGATGGCGACGGCGGCCTGCAACCTCAAGCGGTCCCGGCCGATCTCGTGGAACAGGTGCTGTCCTGGGAAGACGAATTCCTCGGCCTGGCCGGCATCTCGCGGCGCGACGGCTAGCCATGACCAAAGTCACGATCGAGCCGTCTGGCATCGAAGTAGAGGTCCCCGAGGGCGAGACCTTGATGCAAGCGGCCCGAGACCTGGGCTACTACTGGCCCACCGCGTGCAACATGGAATGTCGCTGCGCCACTTGCTTCATCCTCGTCATCGAGGGCGCGGACAACCTTTCTCCCATGGGTCGTTCGGAGCGCGAAGCGCTGCTCAATCAGCGCGGACGCAACGCCCTCGACGAGCCTGTCCGGCTCGCCTGCCAGGTCCAGGTCAACGGCGATGTCCGCTGCCGCAAGATCGGCGTGCGTGTCGACTAAGGCACAACTCATCGACCGTGCAGCACTCTGGACCCCCGTTCCATAGACACGATCGATATAATCCGCCGATGGAAATCGGTCGTCTCGAAGCCTTCGTCCACGTGGCCAATCTGCTCTCCTTCTCCAAGGCGGCGGAAGCCCTCTATCTCACCCAGCCCACCGTCACCGCGCGGATCCAGGGGCTGGAGCGGGAGCTGGGCGAGCCCCTCTTCGAGCGGATGGGGCGCACGATTCGGCTGACCGACGCGGGCCACTCTTTCCTCCCTCATGCACAGCGCGCCCTGCAGGCAATTAAGGAAGGCAGCGACGCCATTGCGACCCTGCGCGATGTGGAGCGCGGAACGCTCTCGATCGGCACCGCTCCCACCATCGGCACCTATGTCCTGCCGGAGCTGCTGCAGCGCTTCAACGAACAGTTCCCGGGCGTCGAGGTCTCGATCCGCACGGGCCGTTCGGAGGAAGTGATGGCGCTCGTCCTCGCCGATGAAGTGCAGATCGGCTTCGAACGCTACCTCACACATCCCGAAATCGAGACGGTCGCCCTCTACGAGGACGAGATCTTCCTCATGTCCGGCGCCGACCACCCCTTCGCCAAGCGGCGCAGCGTTTCCTTAACCGAGGTCGTGCGCGACTCCGTCATCTTCTACGACGAGCGTTCGTCCTACCACGCGCTCAGCATCGGCATCTTCCGCGACACCGGCGTTGCGCCGCGCCACACGCTCGACGTCGACAATCTGGAGATGGCCAAGCACCTGGTCATGCGCGGGCTGGGGCTGGCGTTCCTGCCGCGCGTCGCGGTGCAGCGCGAGCTGGAGGAGGGTTCGGTCGTCCAGATCACCCTGGACGGCGCAGAGCCAGTCAGCCGCCAGATCGCGGTCATCTACCGCCGGCGGCGACTCCAAAGCCGCGCCATGCTCGCCTTGCTCGACTTGCTCAAGAGCATCTATCACTTCGAATACCCCAACGTCGGTCAGGGGGTGCGGGCACCCTGACGCTCAGGACCAGCCCGACTCGCCCGCGCCCATCTCCGCCGGCCGCATCACGGGGTTCATGTCTTCTTCGCTGACGATCGCGCCCTCGATCACCGCCACCCTGCTCCCGTTACACTGTGGTCCACGACCCGAAGGATCGACGCATGGCGCAGCGCATCACGTTCTACTGCAAGAAGGGTTGAACGACCTGTGGCCGGGCCAGGGACTGGCTCAGCGATAAGGGCGTCAGCTACGAAGAGCGCGAGTTCTTCAAGCAGCCGCTCAGCCCCGACGAGTTCGACAAGCTCATCGGCCGCCGGGAGGCGACTGAGATCTTTAGCCATCGCTCCCCGAGCGTGAAGAAGATGGGCCTCGACGTTGCCACGCTGAAGGACGGCGAGATGCGCCGCCTCATGATCGAGGAGCCACGCCTCATGCGACGGCCGGTGCTCAAGGTCGGCCGCAAGGTCCTGATCGGTTTCAACGCCGACGACTGGGAGGCCGCTCTCTCGTAGCCGTTGGTGCCTAGCCCTTGCGGGTCCGCGAGCCTGTCTGCGAAGTCGAGCGCTGCGCCCCTTTCTTCTTTGCCTTCGTGGCGGGCTTCTTCGCCTTGGCGGGCTTCGCCTTCGCAGCAGCCTTCGCGCTCGACTTCTTGGCCGACTTGCCGCGGGCGGACTTCCGCTCCTCGGGTGGCGGCGCTTTCGGAATCCGCGGCAGCCGCTTGCCGTCCCGCAGCGCGCGCAGAATCTTGAGGTTGAGCTGGTCGGGGCCACCGCCCTCGAAGCCCGGCACCTCCAGCATCCAGGTCGCGTTGCGGAACGCCGGATGCGCGATGACGTGGCGCATGCCAGTGATGCCGATCGTGCCCCAGCCGATGTTCTCGTGCCGGTCCCGGCCAGACCCCAGCGCCGTCTTCGAATCGTTGGCATGGACGGCCACCAGATTCGCCGCGCCGATCTCCTTGTCGAACTCGGTCATGGCCAGCTCGAATCCCTCGATCTCGGTCAGGTCATAGCCCGCCGAGAACGCATGACACGTATCGAAGCAAACCTTGACCCGGTCGCTGCCGATCGCCTCCATCACCCGCCCGATCTCGTCGAACGACGAACAGACGCTGTCGCCGGTACCCGCGTTGTTCTCGATGCAGAGCCAGACGTCGTCCGGCGAGTCGTCCAACACCTGCCGCATCGCCTTCGCGATCTGGGGCAGAGAATGGTCGAAACCCATCCCTTTGTGGCTGCCGACGTGAAAGATCACGCCCGCCACCCCCAGCGCCGACGCCAGCCGCATGTCCGCCGTAAGCGAGTCGATCCCTTTCTGGAGGTGCTCAGAGTCCGCCGTCGCGAGGTTGGTCAGGTAGACCCCGTGGATGAAGTTCGGCCCCACGCCCTGCGCAGCGGCCTTCTCACGGAACGCCGCGATGTCCGGCTCGGGGTGGGTCTTCCGACGCCACATCTGCGGCGCGGCGCCGAAGATCTGCATCGCCTCCGCGCCCAGCTCCTTGGCGTGGTCCAGCGCCACATCGATGTGACCCGCCGTCGAGACGTGGGCGCCGATCCGGGGTCCGTCCGTGGCCTGACTCGTCTTTGCTGGGCTCATGCCGTCAGTATCAGTCGCTCGCCGCGCGCCAGTCCAGGAAGCGCCGCACCGCCAGCGCGCACGCCTCGACCGACGGATAGACCGCCACCCCGGCCGCACCCAGCTCCTGCTTGATGCGCAGGTCCGCCTCCATGCCGCTCACCGACGAGGGTGGACGGATCGCGACCGCCAGTGGCTTGGACAGCGTTGTGCTTGCCTCCCGGATGTTCTCCACCATGCGGTCCTCAAACTGCCGGCGTTCGCTCGGATCGCCCACCCCCGGTCCCGCGTCCAGGCCGAAGTGCAGCAGGAGCCAGTCGATGTTGGAATCCGCGGCGATCGTCGCCAGCGATTCCTGAAAGTGGTCTTGATTCCAGGTGATGTTCGAATCGACGGGATTACGCACGGATGTGCCGGCGACGGGCGTATGTTCGCCCAGGGTGCGCTGAGTCGCCTCAGTCAGCCAGGGCACGGGGATGCCCAACCGGCCGCACGCGTCGGCGGCCAAGACAGACGTACCCCCGCCCCCGCCCACCACGGCCACACGCGGGCCCGCGAGGGCGCGCAAGTGCTGCACCGTGATCGCGGCGTCCAGCAGCTCGTCGGTGTTAAGCACGCTGATGAAGTTGGCCTGTCGCCGCACGGCCTCCCAGATCTGCGCCGAGCCAGCCAACGACCCCGTGTGGCTGCTTGCCGCACGGCTGCCCGCCTCCGTCAACCCGCCCTTGAGCACGATCAGCGGTTTCTTGGCTGCCAGCCGTCGAGCGGTGCGCAGGAAGCGCGGGCCGTCCTTCACCCCCTCCAGATAGGCCAGCACGACATCGGTCTCGTCGTTGTCCGCGAAGTAGTCGAGATAGTCCGACTCGTTCAGATCGCTGGCGTTGCCGTAAGAGACGGCGTACGAGAATCGCACCGCCCGTTGCTCCCCCAGCCGCACGATCTCGCTCGCATGCATCCCGCTCTGCGACGCCAGGGCGACACGCCCGACCTCCGTCGACGACTCGTCCATCCAGGACACCCCGGCGATCGGCGAGTGAATCCCCATGCAGTTCGGACCGATCAGGCGGATGCCCCCCGCGCGCAGCTTCGCCAGCATCTGCGCTTCCAGCTCCACCCGGTCCTCGTCGCCGGTCTCCGCGAAGCCAGCCGTGAACGAGTGGATGACCTTCACTCCCTTGGCGACGGCGTCGTCGATCAGGCCCAGGATCGCGCTGGCCGGGACGGCGGAGATCACCAGATCGACGTCGCCTGGGATCTCGGCCAGGCTTGTGTAGATCGGGCTGCCGTCCGCCAGTTCGCCGCCCTTCGGGTTGATCGCGTAGGCGCGCTCCACACGACCAAAGTGCGCCGCCGAGCGATAGAACATCAGCCCACCACCCCAGCCCGTGCGGCCCGGCGAGACGCCTGCCACCGCGATCGACTTGGGATGAAAGGCGACCTCAAGGGCCGCCGCCGCACTCGCGTCGGACGCGTTCGTCGTCATGGATGCTCCTTGGACGGATGCAAAGGTATCAGCCCCCTCCCACTGCCTCGACCCCGGAAATGACGCTTCAGAGCGGGACGAACTCGCCTCCTGCTAGTCTTTCCGTCCTACAGAATGGGGGGAGTCTGTTATGGCTGTTCGTCTCGCTACGGTGCTCCGGGTTCAGCCCGGCCGCGACCAGGAATTGATCGAACTCTTACGGGCCATCAATCCGATCATCGAGAAGCATGGGGGCACCAATCTGCGCGTGCTGCAGAGTCAGGTCGGAACCGGCGCCTATTCGACCTACGTCAACTCAAGCGAGTGGGAGAGCCTGGAGGCCTGGGCCGCCGGCACCACCGCGTTCTTCGCCGATCCCGATGCGGCGCCGCTGCTGGCCAAGGGCTTCGGACCGGACGCGCCCGCCGTTATCGAGAGCCAGAACGTTCTCCAGGACGTCTAGCGCCCTGCCTGGCGCCTAACGAGCCAGCGCTCGCGCGCCTAGCGATCCAGCGTCCGTGCGATCTGCCGGACGTGAAACAACTGATGGTCGGCGACCGTCAGGATCATCGTGCGGAACGAGAGGTCGATCACCTCTTCCGCCACCACGATGTTGGCCGGTTCGCGGAGTTGTGCCGGCGTCAGTCCGTCCAGCAAGCGCTCGGTGTCCTCGCGCACTGCGTTGATCGCCCAGCGCAGCTCGTTCAGATCAGGCTCCGTCGTGGGGTCGGGCAGCGTTACGCCCCCCAGCGCGGGCGCGCTCGTCTCCGGCGCTACGGCCGCGCGCAACTCGTGCAGCTGCGGATGCATCCAGCGCTCCGCGTGCACCACGTGCAGCACGATCTCCCGCACCGACCATTCGCCCTCGAGCCGCTGATCGAGCGCGTTGTCGTCGATCCCGGCCAGGAGCTGACTCAGCTCGCGCAGGTTCTCCTGCAATACGGCCTGCAGCGCCTGCGGCGAGTTGGCCGCACTGGTGTCAGATTCCGACCCGGCCTCCGCCATCGCAACCCCCGGCGGCAGCGTTGGCCGCCTTTGGAGTCTCAAGTACGCTGCCAGAGCGGTCAACGAACGAGCGGTCGACCAGGGGGCGCGATGGCCGTCATCCAGTCCGTCCCGACGCGAGAACAGCAGCTCGAGCTGGAGCCCTCGATCGACGAGGCGACGCGTGCGGAGCTGCGACGCGGCGCCACCCTCTTTGACGCGGGCGAGTTCTGGGAGGCTCACGAGGTCTGGGAGGCCATCTGGCAGGCTGAGGCCCGTCCCATCCGCTCCTTCTATCAAGGGCTGATCCAGATCGCCGCCGGCTACCACCACTGGGCGGTCAAACATCGCCCCAAGGGCGTCCAACTGGGGATCGCGAAAGGGGTCGAGAAGCTGACCTGGTACCGGCCGGCCTATCTCGACGTCGATCTCGACGCCATGA
The DNA here is from genome assembly GCA_027296805.1 of Chloroflexota bacterium. GTDB lineage: Bacteria > Chloroflexota > Dehalococcoidia > Bin125 > Bin125 > JAPUIR01. The sequence goes on from JAPUIR010000187.1 coordinate 9,392, forward strand.
TCGCCGACGCGGAACAAATGGCTGCCCAGGCCGAGGGGCGCGAGGCCGACTGGCTCGCGTCGTTCCCGCGCGACGCGTTCCCAGCCTTCCGCTGGAGGAGCCACTAGTGGGCGACCCTGCGTTGCGCGTCAAACGCCTGCGCCGCTCCGCGAAACTGCCGGCGCGCGGCTCCCCCGTTGCGTCCGGTCTCGACGTCCACGCCGACCTCGAAGAGTTGGGCGGCACGATCCAGCTCGGTGTCCAACCGACGCTGGTGCCCACCGGCTTCGCGGTCGAAGTGCCCGCCGGCTACGAGGTCCAAGTCCGTCCCCGCTCGGGGCTCTCGCGCTTGGGCGTGGTGGTCGCGTTCGGCACCGTCGACGCCGACTATCGCGGCGAGATCTTCGTCAACATGTCGGCGGCGTTCGTCGAGGGCGGGGGCTACACGGTCCAACACGGCGATCGCATCGCGCAGTTGGTCGTCGCCCCCGTCGTCCTCGCCGAGGTGGAAGAGGTCGACGAACTGCGCGACAGCGAGCGCGGCGAGCGCGGCTTCGGTTCCACCGGACGCTGATCCGACACCCCCTCTCGACTGCGCGCAACAGTCCGAGCCGGTACGCTTCGCCGCTGTTGATGAGGAACCACCGATGGAAGTCCTTCTCGTAGCGCTCGGCGGGGCGGCCGGCGCGGTGTTTCGCTATGGGATCACCAAAGCGGTGCAACCGCTCGGCGGGGGCGCCTTCCCGTTCGGCATCTTCGTCGTCAACCTCAGCGGCGCCTTCTTGCTCGGCTTGGTCTTCACCTACCTGCTGGAGCGGACCGCCGTCTCCGACGAACTGCGCCTTGCTCTCACGGTCGGCGTGCTGGGCGCCTATACGACCTTCTCGACCTTCAGCCTCGACACCATCCACCTGGCCCAGAACGGCAACTGGGGCCTGGCACTGCTCAACATCACCGCCAGCGTGACCGGCGCGCTGGCCGCGGCCTACGCCGGGCAACAACTCGCGCGCATCTAGCCGGAACGAAATTCGGATTGGCCACGTCTAGCCGATGACGCCCTTGCCTGGAGGGCCCATACCGGCCGACGCGCTACAGTGTCCTCGGTAGCAGGGTCGGCTGCGGAGTAGTTTCATGCCGGTCGGATCGCTGCGCCTCATTTTTCCTCTGATCTCGGCGATCGTAGCCGGCGCGCTGGTCGCTGCGGCCTGCGGCGGTGGCGACGATCCCCAGCCTCTGACCGAACCTCTGCCCGACGCCAGCGCTCCGAGCGAGCAGCCTCCCGCCGTCGACGACCAGGCCGCCGCCGATCCCCCCCAACAAGACGACCAGCCCGACGAACCCGCCGCGCCCGCCGAAGACGACACCGCCCTCGAAGAGCCGGAAGAGCCCACCGCCGTTGGCACCTACACCGTCCAGACCGGCGACAACCTCTCCAGCATCGCCGTCCAGTTCAACACCTCCATCGACGAGATCGTCGCCCTCAACAACCTCGACAACCCCAATGCACTCTCGGTGGGCCAGGTGCTGCGCATTCCCGGCGGGGACTTCCCGGAGGACGAGGAGACGGTCGCGGACACTCCTGAGGAGCAGGAGCAGCCCGAAGACGACGAACCCAGCGAGCCCCCTCCCGACGAAGAAACCGAAGCCACGCCTGACCCCAGCCCCAGCGTCACCGGCCTCAGTCCCGAGGGGATTCCCCAACCCGGCCCCGACGTCGTCACCGACCAACTCCCCACGCAGCCGGGCCAGTTCGGCAGCTACGCCACCACCACGCTGCCCTGGCTGCACGGCAACACGGAGGTCGACGAGATCTTGGAGATCATCCTGGCCTGGTCCATGCCT
>JAPUIR010000188.1 GCA_027296805.1 Chloroflexota bacterium
GCAACGACATCTGGGGGCGACGTGTCCGTCGATGTACGACCTACGCAATCTCCTGCAGGTAAACGTGGAGGAGGGGCGACATCTGTGGGCGATGGTGCACCTGTTGCACGCCCACTTCGGGCGCGATGGGCGCGAGGAGGCCGAGGAGCTCCTGCGGCGCCACTCGGGCGACCCCGATCGACCGCGCATCCTGGGCGCGTTCAATGCGCCGACGCCGGACTGGCTGGCGTTTTTCATGTTCGCGCATTTCACGGACCGCGACGGTAAGTTCCAGCTGGCGTCGCTGGCGGAGTCTGGCTTCGATCCGCTGGCGCGGACCTGCCAATTCATGCTGACGGAGGAGGCGCATCATCTCTTCGTGGGGGAGGCCGGGGTGCAGCGGGTGGTGCAGCGCACGGTGGAGGGGATGCGGGAGCTGAAGACGGAGGAGGTGGACCGGCTGCGCGAGGCAGGGTTGATCGATCTGCCCACGGTGCAGCGGTACCTGAACCAGCATTACACCGTGTCGTTGGACCTCTTTGGACGTGAGATCTCCACCAACGCGGCGACGTACTTCGCGGCGGGACTGAAGGGGCGCTACCAGGAGGCGCGGCTGCGCGACGATCACGACTTGCGCGACGCCTCGTGGGATGTGCTGGGGCTAGAGGACGGCGCGATCGTGCGGTCGACGCACCCCGCGCGCAACGCGCTCAACGATCGGCTGCGGCTGGACTACACCCGAGACTGCCAGCGCGGCGTCGATCGCTGGAACGAGACGATCCGCGCGGCCGGGGTGGAGTTCGAGCTGCGGCTGCCGCACGTGGGTTTCAGCCGCGAGATCGGGGCATTCGCAGGAGCGCGGATGTCGCCCGAGGGAGGGCTGCTGAGCGAAGCGGAGTGGGAGGCGTCGTGTGGCGAGTGGCTGCTCTCGGCGGAGGACGAAGCGTTCGTGGCGTCGTTGATGGGGCGGGTGGTGGAGCCGGGCAAGATGGCGAGCTGGATCGCCCCGCCGGCGCGGGGGATCAACCGCAAGCCGGCCGAGTTCGAGTACGTGCGCTTCAACTAGGTCCCCGGTCTGGCGACGGACGGCTAGGGGTCCTCGCGTAGGCGATAGCGCTGGATCTTTCCCGTCAGCGTCTTAGGTAGCTCCGTGACGTATTCGACGAGGTGGGGGTACTGGAAGCGTTGCAGTCGCTCCTTGCACCATTCCTGAAGCGCGACGGTCAGTTCGTCGGACGCGGGACCGTCGCGAGGGATGATGACGGCCTTGATGCGGAGGACGCCGTCGACGGGGATGCCGACCACGGCGGCTTCATCGACGCGCGGATGTTCGAGCAGCGTGTTCTCGATCTCGATGGGAGAGACCCACTCGCCGGCGACTTTCATCATGTCGTCGGCGCGGCCCTCGTACCAATAGAAGCCGTCGTCGTCACGGCGGTAGCGGTCGCCGGTGAAGACCCACTCGCCCAGCATCGTCTGTTGCGAGCGCTCGCGGCGATGCCAGTAAAAGGGGGCGGCGCTGCCGCCGCGCACGAGGAGGTTGCCGGTCTCGCCGCTGGGGAGGTCCTGCCCCTCCTCGTCCACGATGCGCAGGCTGTAGCCGGGAACGGGCTTGCCGCTGGAGCCGGGGCGGAGGTCGCTACTGCTGTTGGAGCAGAAGATGTGCAGCATTTCCGTGGAGCCGATGCCGTCGAGGATGGCTGCGCCGTAGGTTTCCTGCCAGCGGCGGAAGGTCTCGGGTGGCAGGGGCTCGGCGGCGGAGACGCAGAGGCGAACTGAGGCGAGGTCGGCGTCGACGCAGGCGGGGGTGTTGAGGATGGCGTTGTAGAGCGTGGGGACGATGCCGAAGATCGTCGGCCGGAAGCGCTCAACGGTCTGCATGATGTTCTCCGGCGTGGGGCGTCTCGGGTCGAGCACGGTGGAGGCGCCGGCCCAGATGGGGAACGTGAGCGCGTTGCCGAGGCCGTAGGCGTGGAAAAGGACGCGGCTGAAGACGATGTCGTCCTCGCGGATGTCCCAGATTTGGCTGGCGTAGGTCTCGCAGGTGTAGGGGATATCGCGCTGCAGGTGGACGACGCCCTTGGGGTTGCCCGTGGAGCCGGAGCTGTAGAGCCAGAAGGCCATGTCGTCGCGGTGAGTCGGTGCTGGATCGAAGGTGTCGGGTTGTGTGGCAAGGAGGTCGGCGAGACGCAGGATCGGGAACTCGGCTTCGCCGCTGCTGACGATATTGGGGGCGTGGGGCATGCCCTCGAACGCTTCGCTGATGGTGGGGACGAGATCCTCGTCGACGACGACCACTTGGGCGTCGCTGTCCTCAGCGAAGAAGCGGTAGTCAGCGGGACGGTAGCGGGGGTTGACCGGCACGGGCACGGCACCGAGACGGATGGCGCCGAAGAAGACGGCGGGGAAGTCCGGCGTGTCGCCCATGACCATGAGCACGCGCTGCTCGCGGCCAACGCCCAAGCCGGCCAGCGCGTTGGCGAAGCGGCAACTCGTGGCCAGCAGTTGGGCGTAGGTGATGCGTTGGTCCTCGCAGTAGATGGCGATCTTGTCGGCGCGGCCCGCGTCGATGTTGGCATCGAGCATGGTGGCGACGTTGTAGCGCTCGGGCGGAATTCGCATGCTGCACTCCGTGGGCCGTAGCGTACGGCTCATACTTCCCAGCCGGAATATTGATAGATGCGA
>JAPUIR010000189.1 GCA_027296805.1 Chloroflexota bacterium
GTGTCGGGGGAGGGGGTGTCGCGGGAGGTATTGCTGGCGCTGGCGGAGTCGTTGGAGTAGACCGACGCAAGGGCCGCGTCACGTGAAGACCAGCGCAACGTCTATCAAAGACACCCGTACCACATGCTCGGTTGATGTCTAGGTGGTTTTCATGCCTCAGCCCTCGTCGCGAGCGCGTCTCGTCTGGGCCATACGCCCTCTGCTTGCGGGGCTGGCATTGCTTCTCGTCCTGACGCTCGTCGCGTTCGACGGGCGAGCGGAGGCTGAGGGATGCGACGTCCATTGGATCGGACCGGACGGGCTCTGGACGGACGGCGCTCGCTGGGATGCTGGCGTCGCTCCGCAGCCTGGCCAGCATGTCTGCGTTCAAGCGCCGGCGCAGATTGAGATGCCGGCATCGTTCACCAACACAGGAACGATCGACCTGACCCCCGTCCCCTTCGATGGGCCCGGGGGTCAGGTCGAAGGGGACGGCGTGATCCTGCTCGGAGTCGAATTCTTGAACGAAGGCAGGATCAACGCGGACGCCCAGTTCCTGTTCGAGGGCGCCTTCGAGAACGCCAACTTCATGCGTGTCGCGGGCGTTTTCACCACGGTCGGCGCGTTCCTGAACAGCGGGACGGTTCTGGTGCCAGACAACCGCGACGCGGGTCGGGAGGGCGCCTTCGTATGGGCCGAAGGTGGGTTCGTGAACGAGGGCCTGCTCAACGCCGAGGGACCTATCTTGCTGGTTCCACCCTTCGAGAACCCGGGGACGATGCGGGTTGCCGTCAATTTTGCGCACGTCGGCAGTGATCCGTTCATCAACGCGGGCACGATCGAGCTCGTCGGGAACGGCGATCCGTCGCAGCCCGCGATCCTGTTTCTCGAGGGCCCGCTGGTCAACATGGGCACCCTAGACGTCCAAGGCCCAGGCGCGATCTTCGCGCCGCTCGACAACCCGGGTTACCTCCGAATCGCGGCGGAGGTGGCGTTTTCCGAACCGTTCACCAACACGGGTACCGTCGAGATTGACGGAGACCCGAAGAGCCCCACCGGCGTGGTGTTCGAGGCGGGCTTTGTCAACGATGGGCTGCTCGATGTGCGTACGCCCGCAGCCATCTTCTCGCTGATCGAGAATTCCGGACTCGTCCGGCTTGCGGCGGATACGGGGCTCGGGGTGGAGCCCTTCACCAACCTTGGCACGATCGAGATCAACGCCGCGAGCAGCATCCGCGTGTTCGTGGACGGTCTCGTTGTCAACGCGGGGGTGATCGACGTCCAAACACCCGCTTTCTTCTCCGTCGTTGAACTCGAGAACCGCGGCGTCTTGAACGTGCAGGCGGCCGTTGAGCTGGACGGGGCGCTCATGAATACCGGCGATATCCAGCTCCCACTCCCGGAAGGAACGCTCTTGGTCGGGGGATCGGTCTCGCTCGCTGGGAGTCTCACCGTGGTGGGCGGCGAGACGTTCGATCCCACCAGCGGCGAGTTCGTGGTGATGGCCTACGCGGATCGGGTGGGCGACTTCGATGCGGTCGTCCTGCCGGCCCTGCCGGCGGATCGGCTCTGGGAGACATCTGTCCTCGATACCAGCTATCAGTTCACGATCGTCGCGGCGAACGGCGCGCCCACGGTGGACCCCGGGACCGATACGGACACCATGGCGGGGGATCGGGAGGTGGTGCTGTCCAGGGGCTGGAACGCGGTCACCTACACGGGTCCAACGCTCGCGACGACTGAGCTCGGTCGGTTCGTCCGGGTCTATGACTTCGTGCTCCGCTGGAACCGTGCGACGCAAGACTTCGACGACTTCGCCCCTTGCTGCCCAATCGTGTTCAACACGCTTGGCGAGATCCACTCCGGCGACGCGCTCTGGCTCAAGATGGCGACCCCAGCGGTGTGGGAAATGCCGATCGAACCGGCGTCTGCGTCCGTTCCCCTTGCGGCAGGCTGGAACTTTGTCGCCTGGCAGGGCCCGACCGCCCGCGCAGCGGACGCCCTCGCGGCGCTTGGGCCTCGCCTTCTGCGTGCCTTCGCGCCGATTCCAGGCTCGACGGATTATCTCGTCTACGCGCCGACGCTCCCGCCCACGCTCAATACGCTCCAGGAGATCCCCGCCTACACGCCGCTCTGGCTCTTCATCGGCACGGGGCCAGAGATCAGCTGGCCGCAGGAGCTCCAGCCGTAGCGTCGCGATCCCAGCCCGACACTCTTTCCTCATCGCGTCGGCGAGGCGTGGCGATTGGTGTGGTCGGTGGTCGAGGTGGTGCTGGTGGTGTCGGGGGAGGGGCTGTCGCGAGAGGCGTTGTTGGCGCTGGCGGAGTCGTTGGAGTAGGCCGGGCGCCAGGGGTACGATCGGCTAGCCAGCGGTGGCGGGGAGGCGGAGGAGTTGGCCGGCGGTCTCGCTCTCCATGAGGCGGCGCTCGTCCGCGGGGAGTTGGAGCCGGTCGATGGTGGCGTGGGGATCGCGGTCGCCCATGTCGTAGGGGTAGTCGGTGCCGACGATGACGTGGCCGGCGGCGGCGGCGCTGAGCAGTGAGCGCAGGACTTGGTCGCTGTGCACGAGGTTGTCGAAGTAGAGCAGCTTGAAGTAGTCACTGGGGGGTCTGTCGATGACCAGGCTGGCTTCGGCGCGGGCCTCCCAGCCGTGGTCCCAGCGGCCGACGACGGACTGGGCGATGCCGCCCCCGTGGGCGAGGCAGACTTTGAGGTTGGGATAGCGCGCGAAGGTGCCCCCGAAGATGAGGGAGGCGGCGCAGATGCCGGTCTCGACGGGGAAGCCGATGAGGTTGGTGGTGTAATAGCGGCGCAGGCGGTCGGTGCCGGAGGGGGCGGCGGGGTGGACGAAAAGCAAAACGTCGAGTTCGGCGGCGCGCTGGAAGAAGGGGTCGAATTCCGGCTCGTCGTAGTTGCGGCCGTTGACGCTGGCGCCGATTTCGATGGCGGTGAAGCGATACTCGCGCACGACGCGGTCGAGTTCGTCGATCGCGGCGTTGATGTCTTGGAGGGGGACGGTGCCCATGGGGATGAGGCGGTCGGGGTGTGCGCGGCAAGCGTCGTGGATGGCGTCGTTGCAGATGGCGGCGACTTCGGCGCCGAGGGCGGGCTCGGCGAAGTAGTAGAAGAGGCCGGGCATGACGGAGAGGGCGGCCTTGTCGAGGGCCATGCCGTCCATCTCCTGGAGGCGGACGGCGAGGTCGAAGAGGCCCGGATCGAGGACGCCGGGGAAGCGGCCGGGGCCGGACCAGGAGGGGGGATCGGTGCGCCCAGCGACGAAGGCGTCGAGGCCGCTGGCGTCGTCATGGAAGACGACGGACTGGTAACGGGGGCCTTGGGCGCGGACGAGGTCGATCAGGCGCTGGGGGATGTAGTGGTGGTGGATGTCGATGAGCATGGCGTTGCGGGGGATGGCCGCGGTGTGCCGGCGGTGGACGGGGAACGGTGGTCGAGCGGTGGTAGCCCCAACGGGATTCGAACCCGTGTTACCAGCTTGAAAGGCTGGCGTCCTAGTCCCCTAGACGATGGGGCCAGAGCCAACGGTCCGCGGCCGAGGTCAGCCTATCACGGGGTGTTGGGAGGGGACTGTTGCGGGACTGTTGTGGGACGGTATCTCTCAGTTCCGCGCGGTCGTACGATCGCGGGACGGGGTACTCGCGGATGGCACAAGCGATTGGGTGATGGCTGCGCATGACGCGCGCGGATCCTCGACGGCCCGCCGACCGAGTTCTTCGTCGCAGCCGGATTCAGCCCGAGACGGTGCGGCTGCGCCGGCGGCGCCGCCTCCGGATCACGCCCAAGCCGTGGATGGTGATGGCGGCGTTCGTGGTGGTGATCGGGCTGGGCGGGCTGTTGCTGTCGTTGCCGGTGGCCTCGGAGTCGCGAGAGTGGACGAGCGGTGTGGACGCGTTGTTCACGTCGACGTCGGCGGTTTCGGTCACGGGCCTGGTGCGGTTCGACAGCGCGGAGCACTGGAGCGGTTTCGGCGAGACGGTGATCGCGACGCTGATTCAGGTGGGCGGGTTGGGGGTCACGCTCTATGCGGGGATGCTGGTGCTGTTGGTGGGGGGCCGGTTCGGCTTGCGCGGCCGGGAGTTTTTCGGTTTTGAGCTGATGGGCGCGAACGAGCGGGATGTGCGGCGGCTGCTGACGCGGATCGTGGTGTTCATGGTGGTGGTCGAGGCGGTGACGTTCGTACTGTTGCTGCCGTGGTTTATCGAGCAGGACGGTGGCGGGACCGGGTTGTGGCGGGCGTTGTTCCATGCGGTGTCGGCGTTCAACAATGCCGGTTTCGATCTGATGGGCGGAGGGACGGGCTTCCAGGGGCAGGTCTCGTCGCCGTATCCGTTGGCGGTGATGGGGGTGGCGGCGTTCTTGGGGTCTTTGTCGTTCTTGACGGTGTTCCAGATGCGAAGGCGGCCGCGGCTGTGGAATCTGGACACGCGGCTGGTGGTGATTGGGATGTTTGGGCTGTTGGGGGCGGGGATGCTGGTGTTCTTGGTGGGTGAGGTGCAGGGCGGACGGATGCTGGACGGTCTGGATGTGGGGGACACGCTGGCGAATTCGTTCTTCCTTTCGGTGAACCGGACGACGGGGATGGCGACGGTGGAGCTGGCGCAGGCGCAAGATTCAACGACGACGGCGCTGCTGGTGCTGATGTTTATCGGTGGGGCGTCGACGTCGACGGCGGGGGGGATCAAGATCGGGGCGTTCATGGTGAGTCTGGTGGTGGTGGGGTCGGCGCTGCGTGGACGTCATCGGGCGGAGGTGTTCGGGCGGGAGATTCCGGCCTCGATCGTGATTCGCGCGGTTGCGGTGACGATGCTGGCGTTGGTGGCGCTGGCGCTGGGGATCTGGATTCTGGCGCTGACGGAGGGTGGTTCAGCGGGGGAGGTACCGTTCTTGCCGCTGGCGTTCGAGGCGATGTCGGCGCTGGCGAATGTGGGTTGGTCGCAGGGATTGACGGCGGGGTTGACGACCGGGGGCGCGGTGGTGCTGATGGTGCTGATGTTTACGGGCCGGTTGGGGACGTTGATGATCGCGCTTTCGATTTCGGAGCGGCCGTTGGAGCGGTATCGGTATCCGGAGTCGGCGGTGCGAATCGGCTAGGTTGAATGCGCCCGCGCGGGCGCGTATGGAAGGTGGAAGCGCGATGCAGGTTGCAGTGCTGGGACTGGGCCGGTTTGGCACGCAGTTGGTGCGGACGCTGGCGGACCGGGGGCACGAGGTGCTCGCGGTCGATTCCAACGATTTCGAGGTGTCGCAGGTGGCGTCGGTGGCGGCGAAGGCGGCGATCGCCGATATCCGCGACGAGGATGCGTTGCGCGAGCTGAGTCTGGGCGAGGTGGATGTGGCGATCGTGGCGACGGCGGTGCTGGAGGCGAGTGTGCTGGCGACGAGGAATCTGCAAGCGCTGGGGGTGCCGGCGGTGTATTGCAAGGCGCGCAGTGAGCGGCACGCGACGATTTTGCGTCGGCTGGGGGCGGAGGGGGTGGTGCAGCCGGAGAAGGAGGGCGGGGAGCGGTTCGCGCATTTGCTGCGAGTGCGGGGGGCGCGCGACTATCTGCCATTGACGCCGACGTATGGGATTGGGACCTACGCGCCGCCGGGGCGGCTGACGGGGATGGCGCTGAGCGAGGTGGCGGAGTCCGGGACGCGGCGGTTGTTGATGGTGGTGCGGGGGGATGAGGTGCAGCTGAATCCGGTGCGGTCGCAGCCGATCGAGGCGACCGATCTGTTGGTGTTCGCGGGGTCGGACGAGGATCTGGCGCACGAGCTTTAAGACAGCTCAATTTTCGGGGGGACGACGAAGGGCCGCCCCGGAGGGCGGCCCTCAATGTGTGTGGTAGCGGGAGCAGGATTCGAACCTGCGACCTTCGGGTTATGAGCCCGACGAGCTACCGCTGCTCCATCCCGCAACGAACAAATGGAATGGTGGTGTTGAGTGCTGAAGGACGGACTGCCGAGATCGCAAAGTAGGTCAAGCCCTCGGTCATTAGTACGGCTAAGCTGCACGCATTACTGCGCTTCCACATGCCGCCTATCGAACGGGTAGTCTTCCCGTGACCTTACCCGGTTTAAACCGGTGGGAGAGTTCATCTTGAGGGGGGTTTCGCGCTTAGATGCTTTCAGCGCTTCTCCTTTCCGGACGTGGCTACCCAGCAATGGCAGTAGGCCTGCCAACTGGCACACCAGCGGTCCGTCCACCCCGGTCCTCTCGTACTAGGGGCAGATCCTCTCAACTCTCCAACGCGCACAGAGGATAGAGACCGAACTGTCTCACGACGTTCTGAACCCAGCTCGCGTGCCGCTTTAATGGGCGAACAGCCCAACCCTTGGGACCGACTCCAGCCCCAGGATGCGACGAGCCGACATCGAGGTGCCAAACCTTGCCGGCGATGTGAACTCTCGGGCAAGATAAGCCTGTTATCCCCGGGGTAACTTTTATCCGATAAGCCACGGCCCTTCCACACGGAACCGTAGGATCACTTTGGCCGACTTTCGTCCCTGCGCGACGTGTCTGTCTTGCAGTCAAGCTCCCTTATGCCAATACACTCGTCAGGTGATTTCCATCCACCTTGAGGGAACCTTTGCGCGCCTCCGTTACATTTTGGGAGGCGACCGCCCCAGTCAAACTGCCCACCAGGCATGGTCCGCCTGCTTGCACAGGCGTTAGAAGGACATCATAGGAAGGGTGGTATTTCAAGGGTGGCTCCCCGAGACCCGCAAGTCCCGGTTCCAAGCCTCCCACCTATCCTACGCATCTTATGACGGCCTTCAATGCCAAGCTGCAGTAAAGCTCCACGGGGTCTTTTTGTCCATCTGCGCGTAGGCCGCATCTTCACGGCCACTTCAATTTCGCCGAGCTCCTCGCTGAGACAGTGCCCAGATCGTTACGCCTTTCGTGCGGGTCGGAACTTACCCGACAAGGAATTTCGCTACCTTAGGACCGTTATAGTTACGGCCGCCGTTCACCGGGGCTTCGGTTCGGGCCGTGAAGCCCTCCCCTTAACCTTCCGGCACTGGGCAGGCGTCAGCCCCTATACGTCCGGTTTCCCGTTAGCAGAGACCTGTGTTTTTGTTAAACAGTCGCCTGGGCCTGCTCGCTGCGACCTCACCAAAGGCACATCGCGAAGATGTGTCCCGAGTGAGGCGCTCCTTCTCCCGAAGTTACGGAGCGATTTTGCCGAGTTCCTTAGCGAGGAATCACTCGTCCACCTGAAGGTACTTACCCCCACCTACCTGTGTCGGTTTGCGGTACGGGCACCGCCCGAACTCGCTTCCGAGGCTTTTCTTGCCGGGATAGGATCGCCGGAGTCGCTTTGACTGACGTCGCTGCTTCCGCCAAGGCCTCCGCTTGACCGAGCGGTCTTTTCGCCCCGCTCGCTGCCTACGCCCTAGCGACGCACCATATCCAATAGGCACGCTCTAGCTACCAACCCGGGTCCCCCCTAAAGCTCAAATGTTCGGACCGGTGGGGCCGGAATATGAACCGGCTGTCCATCGCCTACGACGACTGTCCTCGGCTTAGGCCCGCCTAACCCTACGTGGATTGCCCTTCCGTAGGAAACCTTAGGTATTCGGTGGGCGTGGTTCGCACACGCCTTACGCTACTCATGCCGGCATTCTCACTTCCGTCCGCTCCAACCGCCCTCACGGGTCGGCCTTCACTGCTGAACAGAACGCTCCCCTACCACTCCGCCCGAAGGCGAAATCCATGGCTTCGGTACTTTGCTTGAGCCCCGTTACATTGTCGGCGCCAAACCACTCGACCAGTGAGCTATTACGCACTCTTTCAAGGGTGGCTGCTTCTAAGCCAACCTCCTGGTTGTCTGGGCGGTTCAACTTCCTTTACCACTTAGCAAAGATTTCGGGACCTTAACCGATGGTCTGGGCTGTTTCCCTTTCGACTATGAAGCTTATCCCCCACAGTCTCACTGCCTGCGCTACGGCCTTGGCATTCGCGGTTTGATTGGGGTTGGTAGACTTTTCGTCCCCGAGCCCAGTCAGAGCCCTACCTCCAAGGTCGGTTGTACACAGACGCTGCCCCTAAAGGCATTTCGGGGAGAACGAGCTATCTCCAAGTTCGATTGGCATTTCACCTCTACCCACAACTCATCCAAGCCTTTTGCAACAGACACTGGTTCGGGCCTCCACGAGTTGTTACACCCGCTTCACCCTGGTCATGGGTAGCTCACCTGGTTTCGCGTCTACGTCCCGCGACTGAATCGCCCTATTCAGACTCGCTTTCGCTCCGGCTCCGCCAATTGCTTGGCTTAACCTTGCCACGAAACGTAACTCGCCGGCTCATTCTTCAATAGGCACGCCGTCAGACGCCCGCAGGCATCCTCCGACTGTTTGAAAGCACACGGTTTCAGGAACTATTTCACTCCCCTTCCGGGGTACTTTTCACCTTTCCCTCACGGTACTTGTCCGCTATCGGTCACTTTGAGTATTTAGCCTTGGGAAGTGGGCTTCCCAGCTTCACACGCGCTTTCCCGTGTCGCGTGCTACTCAGGAACGATCGCAGCAGGCAATGCAGGTTTCGAATACGGGACTGTCACCCGCTCTGGTGGCCCGTTCCAGGGACCTTTTTCTACCTGATCGCTTGATAACTGCTGGCGGGCCGACACGGGCCCACACCGATCGCCCTACAACCCCCTCGAAGCATAAGCTGTGCCGCCGTTGGGCATCGAGGGTTTGGGCTTCTCCCCGTTCGCTCGCCGCTACTAGGGGAATGGTGTCTTTTCCTCGGGGTACTTAGATGTTTCAGTTCCCCCGCTTACCTCCTCCGGACCTATGTGTTCAGTCCGGGGTGACGACGTATAACCGTCGCCGAGTTGCCTCATTCGGAAACCCGCGGATCAGCTTGTTAGGCAGCTCCCCGCGGCTTATCGCAGCCATACCACGTCCTTCATCGGCTCAAAGTGCCAAGGCATCCACCGTGCGCCGTAGTCGCTTGACCTACTCTACGGTCCCGGCATGTACATCCTTCAGCGGCGCTCACTTGCCCGATTGTGCCGTGGAAGGCACGGAGGCAGGTAAACGCCGTCCTGCGCGGCACACCCATGTCGGACGGGTGTGCGCGTGGACACTCAACACCACTATTCACATTTGTAAGGTGACCCACTGCGCCGGGGTGTACGCGTCGCGAACACACGGGAATACAGCGGGAACGAATGCAAAGCCTAAGGAGGGGTTGGGGGGGTGTCAAGAAGGAAGACGGCTTCTGTCACCCGGCAGACGGAGCGCAGGCGGGCGGGAGGGGCGCTGGGCGAGGGAGGGGGCTTTCGTCGGTCCTGAGGGGCGAGGCGCGGTGTGGGATCAGGCCGCGGGGGAAGGGTCGACCGGGTGGAGGGCGGGCCGATGCAGGGTGATGGGGACGATGTTGGCGGGGAAGCCGTCGCGATGGCCGAAGAACGCCGCTAGCGGCAGGTCGGGCTGCCGACGAGGCGGGACGATGCGGCGGGGCCAGGGCAGGATGATGGCGGACAACGATCCGCGCGACGCGGGCTCGAGGTGGAGGAGCATGATCGGTCCTTCCGGACCTATTGTCCGGGGCCGATGCTGGGCCGCGTAACGGGGGATTCCCCCGAGTCGCCTCTGGGGAAGCCCTGAGAAGGGGCTGTGAATCCCCGCAGGGGCCCTCAGCCGGTAGGCTCGGGCTCGCCGCGCATGGCGGCGGGATCGAGGCCCTCAGCGGCGCACCATTCGCGGTAGGCGTGGGGTGAGATCTCGGAGGGTTTGATCTCGCTGCGGCCGCCCCAGAAGACGGCGGTGTAGGCGACAGGGATGCCGGCCTCTTCGAGGTGCTGGTCGATGGCGGCTTTGTGGGCGAGGAGGGTGTCTTGCTCGGTGCCATGGGCGACGCCCATGACGTTGACGTTGTGGAACTCCGGGCCGCCTTCGCGCCAGTAGGCGTGGGTCATGATGTGATGGCGGCCCACTTCGCGGCCGGCGTCGAGCTCTTGCCCTGGCGGAACGGCCCAGTGGAAGAGGGCGTTATAGCGGGTGACGCGCTGGTTGCCGGCGATGGGTTTGACGTGCTCCAGGAAGGTGGAGAAGCGACCGATGACCCTGCGCGCTTGGAGCGATTCGGCGATGGCGTAAAACTCATCGCGGGACAGGCCGGCCTCGGCGGCGCGGCTCTGCCAGAGGTCGCGGACCAGTTCATGGGGGGCGAATTCGCGCTTGAGGGCGGTGAGGGCGCGCCATTCGCCCTCGTCGAGTTCGACCAGGGTGGTGTCGAGGACTTCGGCGGGGGCGTCGGCGCGGGCGCCGGGCTCCATGCCTCGACGCCGGGTGTGGCCCACGCCGAGCCGGAAGAGGCACTTGGCCTGCATGGTGCGGAAGCGGAGGGCGCCGATGCCGGCGGCCTGGTGGCGGCAGTGCTTGTCGATGGAGTAGCCCTGGGGGACTTTGAGGGTGGTCCAGAGGCGGTAGCGCGAGCCCGGGATGGCGATATCGGTGCTGCGGATGACGACGTGCCCGGAGAAGGGGTCGTCCTGGAAGAGGTGGTCGAAGCCCGCCTGGAGCTTATCCTCCGGCAGTTCCCAGGCGACCAGGGCGCCCTGCGCCAGGTTGGTGGCGAGCAGGGTCTGGCGGACGCGGCGGATAGTGCCGGCCTCGAGCATGGCGCGGACCCGCTCGATGACGGTGTCTGGGTCGAGGCCGGCGCGGCGGGCGATCTCGTCGAAGGGGTCACGCGCGAAGCCGTCGATGGAATCCTCGGAGATCTCCAGGATGGCGATGTTGGTGGGGTCATCGATGGTGACAGGGACGGAAGGCGCGGGCATGGTGCAGTCCGAGCTAGGAGTAGCGTTCCTCACTCCAGGGGTCGCCGTGGATGTGATAGCCGTACATCTCCCAGAAGCCGGGCCGGTTCTGGGGCAGGAATTCGACGCCGCCGACCCATTTGGCGCTCTTCCAGAAGTAGAGCGAGGGGATGACAGTGCGCACGGGGCCGCCGTGGCTGCCTTCGATGGGGTCGCCGTCGTGCTTGATGGCGAACATGGCGTGGTCGTCGCGGGCGAGGTCCTCGAGTGTGACGTTGGCGGTGTAGCCGCCATAGGAGTGGAACATGACGGAGTGCGCCTCAGGTTTGAGGCCGACGTGCTGGATGAAGTCGCGCCAGAGGATGCCTTCCCACTCGTTGTCGTAGCGGGACCAGTGGGTGACGCAGTGGATGTCGTTGACGAGGGTGGTGAGACCGAGGGCGAGGAAGTCATCCCAAGACCAAGTGCGCTCCTGTTCGATCTCGCCCCAGACGCTGAGCTGCCATTCATCGGTCTGCACTTTGGGGGTGGCGCCGTAGGTGAGGACGGGCCAGTCCTTGGTGAGACGCTGGCCGGGGGGGAGGCGGTCTTCGCCGGTGGTCCGTCGGTTGGCGAGGTCTTCGCTGTAGAGGCGCTCGCTCGATTCAGTGGTCAAGAGGCTGCTCCAGGCTGGCGTTTGCGGTGGAACCGGAAGGCGTCAGGCGATCGTAGGGGCAGGGGACGGCCACCAGCAAGCCGGTGAGCGCAGTACGGCGAGGGTGAGGCGGAGCGGTGTGTACACTTTGCGCGGTGAACCGACGCCGATGGTGAGCTCCGAACCGCCCGACGACTTCGAGGACGCGCCCGCGTCGATGTCCCAGTGCGGCGCCCCGGCGCCGACGCCCCCGGGCGCCGCGCCCGCGTCGCGGGTGGGGCGCGCCTGGCGCATGGTGCGCGAGCGGAATCACACACGGCTGGACCTGATCTATCTGGCGGTGGTGGTGGTCTGGGTGGTGCTGGATCAGGCGACGAAGGTGGCGCTACGGGCGTCGCTGGAGCGAGGCGAGCACTGGGAACTGGCATCGTTCTACCGCTTCTCGCATGTGGTCAACGACGGGGCCGCGTTCGGCTTGTTCCAGGGGTCGGGAGTGTGGCTGGCGATCCTGCCGGTGCTCGCGATCGTGGCGATCGCGGCGTACTACCTGTTTCCGCCGGTCGATCATTGGCTGACGCGGCTGGGGCTGGCGTTGATTTTGGGTGGGGCGATCGGCAACTGGCTGGACCGGATCTATCAGGGCGAGGTGACCGATTTCATCGATTTCATCCACTTCCCAGCGTTCAACGTGGCGGACATTGGGATCAATGTGGGGATCGCCGCGATCATCCTCTATCTAGTGATCGTGGATGCGCGGCGGGCGCCCCGACATCGGTGAGGGGGACCTAGTTGCACTCTGTTACCCAGTAGTCGATGTAGATTTTTGTCCCGTCCGGCGCAGTGCCGATGTAGGAGTGCTTGAGTACCGTCACGCATCGTGGTTGCGTTTCCGCGCCCGCCAACCTATCGAGCGTGGCGAAGAGGCTGGCCCAAATGTCGTTGTCGCTGCCATATTCTGGGTAGACGGGTCTTTCGAAGCTGGGGACGTCGGCAGAGCTTTGCGCAGGCGTGAATAATCCCGCCCCAAGCGCGCCCGCGCCGAGGACGGCGACGAGCACAAGGGAGAGCGAGAGCTTGCGCGCGGCGGTTGTGAGCATGGGTGTCTCCTCCGAGGCTTTGCGTTGGCGCGTCGAGCACCACGGCCTTTGTGCACTCTGCGCTTTGAGCCGATAGGAGTGGCCGATTGACTCACGCTGAATGGGGACAGTTGCACGCCCGTACGGCGAAAGCCATGCCGAGACGGGGCTTGTGGTTCGTTGAGTTCCAGTGATCTATCTCTCCGTGTCGGGACCGATGCGGGTCTCAGGCAGCGCCGTGGTACGGTCGGAGCGATGACTGATTATGACGAATCCTTGGATTTCGCAACGGATCCCGATCCGCTCTCGACGTCCAGCGAGTACCTCGCCGACCAGGAGGGCGAGCGCCTGGATCAGTTCCTGGCGCGGCGTTTGCCTGGTCTGTCGCGTACGCGGGCGCAGCGGATGATTCAGGACGGGATGGCGCGAGTGGACGGGGCGCTGGAGCGTCCGAGCTACCGGCTGCGCTTCGGGGAGATGGTGAGCGTGATTCCGGAGACGGCGCCGGAGATGGCGGCGGAGCCGGAGGCGATCCCGATCGACGTGCGGTACGAGGACGCCGACGTGATCGTCGTGAACAAGCAGGTGGGGCTGACGGTGCACCCGACGCCGGGACACAGCACGGGCACGCTGGTCAATGCGCTGCTCGCGCATTGCCCGGACCTGGCGCCGATCGGTGATGCGATTCGGCCCGGGCTGGTGCATCGCCTGGACCGCAATACCAGCGGGGTGATGGTGGTGGCGAAGAACATGGCGGCGATGGACGCGCTGCAGGAGCAAACGCGCGCGCGGACAATGGAGAAGCGCTACTACGCGGTGACGGCCGGGGTGCCAGACCCGGCCACGGGGACGATCGACGCGCCGATCGGGCGGGATCCGTCGGACCGGCGTAAGCAGGCGATCGTGGAGCGGGGCAAGGCGTCGCGGACGGAGTACTGGCTGCGGGAGCGGTATCGAGACGCGGCGCTGGTGGAGTGCCGGCTGATCACGGGGCGCACGCACCAGATTCGCGTCCACCTGAGCGCGATGGGGCACCCGCTTCTGGGGGATGAGGTCTACGGTTCGACGTCGGCGCTGATCGACCGGCAGGCCCTGCATGCCTTCAAGCTGGGGTTTGATCATCCGAGCAGCGGTGAGCGGGTGGTCGTGGAGGCGGAGCTGCCAGACGATATGCAGGGGTTGCTGGCGGCGCTGCGAGATGAGGCGGTCGCGCATGGACTGGATGTGGAGGACGTTGATACGGTGCCCGCGGTGCCGGAGGCTCGCAAGTGGCGGCAGTCGCGACACCGGGCACGGCATATTCGCTAGTTCGGCGGCCGCAGGCGCAAGGCAGGATGGCCATGAGCGTTCGAGTTCGGTACGGCCCCAGCCCGACGGGCGAACCCCATGTGGGCAATATCCGCACGGCGCTGTTCGATTGGCTGTTCGCGCGGCATCACGGGGGCGCGTTCATCGTGCGAATCGAGGATACGGACCAGAAGCGGTCGGTGGAGGGGGCGGAGGAGTTGATCCTGGACGCGCTGCGCTGGTTGGGGTTGGATTGGGACGAAGGGCCTGATGTGGGCGGCGATTACGGCCCGTACCGGCAGTCGGAGCGGCTGGCGCTGTACCAGGCGGCTGTGGAGCGCTTGGTGTCGGAGGGGAAGGCGTATCGCTGCGCGTGTACGTCGGAGCGGCTGCGGGAGCTGCGGGAGGGGCAGCAGAAGGCGAAGCAGGCTCCGGGTTACGACGGGCACTGTCGGGATCTGAGCGAGGGGGAGCTTGAGACGGCGGTGGCGGCGAACGATGGCAAGCAGGTGGTGCGCTTCAAGGTGCCGGAGGCCGGCACGACGATCGTGGAGGACGCACTGCGGGGCGAGGTGCGGTTCGAGAACCGGCTGCTGGACGATCACGTGATCCTGAAGTCGGACGGGTTTCCGACCTACCACCTGGCGTCGGTGGTGGACGACGATGCGATGGCGATCACGCATGTCTTTCGCGGGGATGAATGGTTGTCGAGTGCGCCGCGTCACGTGCTGCTGTATGAGGCGCTGGGGCTTGAGCCGCCGATCTGGGTGCATCAACCGATCATTCTGGGGCCGGACAAGGGCAAGTTGAGCAAGCGGCACGGGGCGACGAGCGTGCGGGCGTATGCGGACGAGGGCTACATCCCGGAGGCGATGGTGAACTTTCTGGCGCTGCTGGGATGGGCGAAGGATGAGCGCTCAACCTTGCTGAGCCGGGAGGAGCTGGTGGCGGCGTTCGATCTCGAGGGGATGGGCACGACGAACGCGATGTTCGATCTGGAGCGGCTGCGGGAGATGAACGGCGAATATATCCGGGGGCTGTCGGTGGACGATTTTCTCGAGCGCGGGCGGCCGTTCCTGGAGGCGGCGCTGCGCGCCGGCGGCGGGGACGTCGCGCTGCCTGTCGATCTGGGGGTGCTGCGGCCGGTGGGCGCGGCGGTGCAGGAGCGGGTCAAGCTGTTGAGCGAGTTCGCGGAGTACACGGACTTCTTCTACGCGGGGGCCGCGGCGCATACGAACGTGGAGCTGATGGGGAAGGGGTTCCGAGACGACCCGGCGGCAGCGATGACGGCCTTGGACGAGGCGCGTCGTGTGCTGGGGGAGTTGGAGTCGTGGGAGACGGCCGTGATCGAGGCGGCGCTGCGGGGGTTGGCGGAGGCGATGTCGCTGAAGGCGGGGGTGCTGTTCACGCCGATTCGGGTGGCGCTGAGCGGGAAACGGATCGCGCCGCCGCTGTTCGAGACGATGGTGGCGCTGGGGCGGGAGGAGTCGTTATCGCGGCTGAACGCGGCGGCGGAGCGGCTGGCGCGCCCGGACGACTAGCCCGCTGGTGTGCTGCCTCGCGCGTTGAACCGGCTCGGCGCTCTTCTGTACGATGTCGATCGGCGTTGGGGATTAGTCTAGCGGTAGGACGACTGACTCTGGATCAGTTAGCGGGGGTTCGAATCCTCCATCCCCAGCCACTCTCTCGCGGCGCATTCGTCTAGCGGCCCAGGACACCGCCCTCTCAAGGCGGAGATCGGGGGTTCGAATCCCCCATGCGCTACCACGCGAA
>JAPUIR010000019.1 GCA_027296805.1 Chloroflexota bacterium
GCCCCACGTCTCGGATCGCCGGCAGCGCGTCGAGCGTGCCGTCCAGCGCGCCGCGCAGCGCGTCGAGGCCTCCGCCGCTTACCGACGAGCAGCGCACGATCGGCGCCTGCGCCAGGCTGGTCGGCGCAAGCAACTCGCGCACGTCAGCCTCCACCAGGTCGATCCAGTCCTCCTCCACCAGGTCGCTCTTCGTCA
Source organism: Chloroflexota bacterium (assembly GCA_027296805.1). Taxonomy (GTDB): domain Bacteria; phylum Chloroflexota; class Dehalococcoidia; order Bin125; family Bin125; genus JAPUIR01. The sequence goes on from JAPUIR010000019.1 coordinate 196, forward strand.
GAGCAACGACGCCGTGACGCACCTGGAGAAGGTCCAAAATCGCCAGATGTTCGCGTGATTGCGGCATCACGCCCTCGTCCGCCGCGACCACGAACAGCGCCAAGTCGATCCCGCCCACCCCGGCCAGCATGTTCTTGATGAAGCGTTCGTGTCCCGGTACGTCCACGATGCTCACCTCGCGGCCGCTCGGCAGCGTCAGCCAGGCGAAGCCGAGTTCGATCGTGAGGCCGCGCGCCTTTTCCTCGGCCAGCCGGTCGGGATCGATCCCCGTCAGCGCGGTGACCAGCGAACTCTTGCCATGGTCGACATGTCCAGCGGTGCCGATGACATACATCGCGATGCAGGATACAGGGGGGCTGATAGCATCCCGCCATGCCCACGATCGGCCTGCTGCGGGACGCCCGTTTCCACGACCACGACACCACGCCAAACCATCCGGAGCGCCCGGCCAGGCTTGAAGCCATCGAGACTCTGCTCGACGACAGCGGCCTCAGCGCGGCCTGCGTGGCGCTGGACGCGCGCCCCGTGTTGGAAGAAGAGCTCCTGCGCGTGCATGACCGCACGCTGTTGGACCTCCTGATCCGGACCGACGCGCAGATCCAGGCGAACAAAGACGTCGATCAGGCCGCGCGCGTGTTCCTGGATCCGGACACTGTCATGTCACGGCATTCCTGGCTCGCCGCGCAGCTGGCGGCGGGTGGGATCGTCGACGCGGGGCGGCGCGTCGCGGACCACGACCTCGATGGCGCATTCTGTCTGCCCCGCCCGCCGGGGCACCACGCCACCCCCTCCCAGGCCATGGGCTTCTGTTTGATCAACCACGTCGCGATCGCCGCCGCCGACCTGCTGGCCACGAGCCGGGCCGAGCGCATCGCGATCGTTGACTTCGATGTGCATCACGGTAACGGGACCCAAGACATCTTCTACGACGAGGCGCGAGTCCTCTACTGCAGCACCCATCAGTTCCCCCACTACCCCGGCACGGGGCTGCTGGAGGAGACCGGCGCCGGCGATGCGACCGGTACCACGCTCAACCTGCCCTTGCCCGAAAGCTGCGGCGACGCCCAATACTTCCGATGTTTCGACGAGGTCATCTTGCCGGCCGTGCAGCGCTTCCGGCCCTCGGTCGTCTTCGTCTCCGCCGGCTTCGACGCGCACTGGCGCGATCCGCTCGCGGCTCAGCAAGTCAGCGGCACCGGATATCGCGGCATCGCCGAGCGGATCGCCGCGAGCGCGCGAGATCTTGGGGCGGGCGTCATCTATCTGCTCGAGGGCGGCTACGATCTCGAAGGCATTGCCTGGGCCGCCCGGCACTGCCTCGATGTGCAACTCGGTAATCCCGCCATCGACGATCCGGTCGGTCCCGCCCCCCAGCCGGGACCCGAGATCGGATCACTACTTCAGCGGGCGAGACAAATTCATGGGCTGCCCGAGCTGCCAGAACCAAGATCTGCGCACGGCTGAGCGCCAAGGCCGGCGAGCGGCTAAGCAGAGGAGGAGAAAATGAAGGCGATCATCGTCGAAGAGCCCGGCGACGCGAGCAACCTGAAACTGGTGGATCTGCCCGATCCCGCTATTGGCGACACCGACCTCCTCGTCAAGGTGCACGCCACCGCACTCAACCGCGCCGATACGCTGCAGCGCATGGGCCAATACCCGGCGCAGCAGGGGGCCTCGGAGGTGTTGGGGCTGGAGCTGGCGGGAGAGGTCGTCGGAGTCGGGAGCGCGGTCGATGGGTTCGCGACGGGTGACCGCGTCTACGGCCTGAGCGGCGGTGGTGGCTACGGCGAGCTGGCGACGTTGCACTACTCGCTCGCCATGCCCATTCCGGATGGCTGGGACTACGCGACCGCCGCCTCCATCCCAGAGGTCTTCTTCACCGCCAACACGGCGATCCGCGAGCTTGGTCGGATCCAACCAGGCGAACGCGCACTGATCCACGCCGGCGGGAGCGGCGTCGGCATCGCCGCGATCCAGATCACCAAGCTGTTCGGCGCCGAGCCTTGGATCACGGCGGGATCGCCCGAAAAGTGCGACCGCGCGGCAAGCCTCGGCGCCGCCGTCACGATCAACTACAAGAGCCAGGACTTCGTCCAGGAGGTCCGCGATCGGACAGCCGGCGCCGGTGTTGACGTCATCTTGGACGTCATCGGCGCGGAGTATTGGCAACGCAACTTGGACGCGCTTGCCTCGGGCGGGCGTCTGGTCTTGGTCGGCCTCATGGCGGGGGCGAGCGCGCAGGTCAATCTGGGTCAGATCCTGGGCCGACGCCTCCAGATCATGGGCACCGTCATGCGATCGCGGCCGCTGGAGGCACGCGCACAGATTACCCAGGACTACCGCCGCGACCTGGAGCCCGCCTTGATCGACGGGCGCATGCGGACCGTGATCGATCGCACCTTCCCTCTGCGCGAGGCCGCCGAAGCCCATCGCTATATGGAAGCGAATCGCAACTTCGGCAAGATCGTCCTGGACGTGGCGAACGGCGTTTGAACCTGCTCCCCACGCGCTCACGAAGAGCCCGGCTGCTGCCGGGCCCTTCCTGGTCTCGTGGAGTCAGACCGTTACGAGACCGGCGTCAGTGCCGTCTCTGGCAGTTCGACCGCGGGCAGCCAGGACGGATGGCGCATCGTGTGCTGCATCGTCGCCGTGATCCCGCCGTCCTCCATGTCGAGCGTGAGGCGGACGCGCCCGTGGCGGGCGTAGTCCATCACGTTCTCCGGGGGCGCGGCCACGAAGTCAAACGACAGCTCATTGTCGCAGGCAATCACCAGCAGCTCCCCGATGGCGCGCAGCATCGCTTCCGGCAGGCTGCGCGCCTCGGCGTCGAACAACGCCAGTTCATTCTCCGGCAGCGATTGTCGCACCAGCTCAAGCGCCAGCGCGGCGCGATCCCCGTTCAGCACTTCCAGGAGCCCTGCCTGATCGACCGCCTTCGCGGCCGCTGTGATCTGCTCCGTCAAACGCAAACAGGACGTGGCACCCATGAAAGTCCCCCTCTCCGCGTCCACACGCGGAATCTCCGACCAGCCTGCTCCGCGCCCGCTTGCGAGACTTCCCCAGTGGGGTAGACTGCGGTCTACCATCCTTGGGGGTAGGTCTTATGGCCCACACGGCAACCATCAACCGGGAGCTGGAAATCCTGACGCACGCTTCACAAGAAGGCGTGGCCCGGGAGATCCTGCAACTGGCGTCGGATTCCACCGCGACGGAGCTGCGCGCCGCCCTTGATCGCGCACAGGCAGAGAAACGAATCCGCGAGGTGCGGGCGGGCGTGTTCAAACTGCGCGCCGGGATCGATCCAAACGAGCTCTCGAAGTCAGAGCGCCAGGCCCTGCTGGCCCGCATTCGGAAGGCGATCGCCGGCAGTCCCCCGCCGGCGCAGGCCGTGACGCTCGCCCGGCTTCTCTTCAATCTCGACAGCGATGTATCAGGACGCACCCTGAGCGCCGTCGCGGACGTCGCCGAGAGTGCGCGCCCTGACGAGCCCGACGCAGTCCGCTCACTGCTCGAAGAGGTGCTGGCCGAACGGGCCGTCTGGTTGCAGTCCACACAGCACAACCGCCTCGCACTGGCCTACGCCGGCACGCTCACCGCCAAGGATCCGCCCAAGACCTGGCGCACGGCATTCGAGGAGTGCTACCGCACCGCGATCGACGCAGGGGACCTCGATGCCACGCTGCGAGCCGTGAACAGCCGCACCGCGCAACTGATCGAGTACGGCGACCTGCGCGAAGCGGAGGCCGAACTTCACCACGCGATGATCATGCTCGGCGATCTCGACCAGGCACGATTCCACATCGAAGTGCTCTCGGCACGCATCAAGATCTACCAAGGCGAGCTGGAACAAGCCCGAGACATGTTGGAGGAGGTGATCGAGATGGCGGGCACTGACCACGTGTCAGTGACGGACGTTGCCGAAAGTACCTTGAACAGCCTGCTGGTCACGCAGCTCGATCCCGATGCGCGTGAACGCACGAACGAAAGGCTGCAGGTCGCGGTCCGCGCGGGGGATCAAGCGGAAGCATCGATGGCGGCCTCTTTGGCCGCCGGGTTGGCGTTCATCCACGGCGACGGCAGCGAGGCGCGCATGCTGGCCCGCGAAGCGTCGCTTCGTGGCACCCGCATCGGCCGCAACTGGCGCGATGCCGAACGCACGGTCATCGAATGCGCACAAGCCCTGGCGACCGCCGAGCTCGACCAGTTCGAAGAGATGGTCGCGGCCGGACTGGAGACGGCGCACGAGGCGGGCAACCGACACGCCGAGCGCTCGCTCTTGAGCCTGCGGCTGCGGCTGGAGATTCTGCGTATGGATCGGCCGGCGCTTGAGGCCACCGCGAAAGAGCTCCAAGAACTGGCCGATGGCCTCCAAGCGATCTACGCCGTGGGCATTACCGGAATCCAAGCCGCTGCCGATGTGGCTAGCGCCCACCGGCCCCGCTTGATTCCGGGCCTGCGCGACGCCGGCACCTACTGGGGCTTGGGCGGCCTGATCGCCGCTTTGGAAGTGCTGGCTATCGGCGGCTCCCGGGCCTCTGCCCTCAGCCTGCGCGCTTGGGCCGACACCGCCCTCAAACAGGGCGTCGTCACGGCGTTTGACTGGCCCGCGCACCTGGACCGGGTCGTCCCGCTCACCATGCTGCGCTTGGGCAAGCAGCAG
>JAPUIR010000190.1 GCA_027296805.1 Chloroflexota bacterium
TACCGCGTCATCGGCACCCGCCCCATCCGCCCCGACGGCGTCGACAAAGTCACCGGCCGCGCCAACTACGGCGCCGACGTCCACCTCCCCCGCCTCGCCTACGGCCGCCTCAAGCGATCCCCCCACGGCCACGCCCGCATCCTCAGCATCGACGCCTCACAGGCCCTCGCTCTGCCCGGCGTCCTTGCCGTCGTCACCAACAGCGACATCCCCGGCGGCGCGGGCGGCGTCGCCGACCTGGGCGAGTCCGTCGCCCCCTACAAGTGGATACGCGACAACGTCCTCGCCTCCGACAAAGTCCTCTATCGCGGTCACGCCGTCGCTGGCGTCTGCGCCACCGACCCGCACATCGCCGAAGACGCCCTCGACCTCATCGAAGTCGAATACGAGCCCCTGCCCGCCGTCCTCAACGTCCACGACGCCATGGCCGACGACGCCCCTCTCCTCCACGACGGCATGCACACCGTCGAGATGATCGCCCGCTTCGTCCCCGGTGAGGGTCGCGGCGAAAAGCTCACCAACATCGCCAGCCACCTCCGCTTCGACAAGGGCGACATCGAACAAGGCTTCGCCGCCGCCGACATCATCGTCGAGGGTGAGTTCGAAACCGCCATGGTCCACCAGGGCTATATCGAGCCCCAGAACGGCACCGCCAACTGGAACGCCGATGGCGACCTCACCGTCTGGGTCAGCTCCCAAGGCCCCTTCGCCGTCCGCCAGCAACTCGCCAAGCTGCTCGAGATCCCGCTCGCCCGCGTCAAAGTCATTCCTATGGAGATCGGCGGCGGCTTCGGCGGCAAGATCCCCATCTACATGGAGCCCGTCGCCGCCTTGCTCTCCAAAAAGACCGGCCGGCCTGTCCGCATGTCCATGACCCGCGAAGAGGTCTTCACCGGTACCGGCCCCACCTCCGCCACCTACGTCCGCGTCAAGCTCGGCGCGACCAACGACGGCACCCTCGTCGCGGCCGAGGCTTTCCTCGCCTACGAAGCGGGCGCCTTCCCCGGCTCCCCGGTCGGCGCCGGCGCGGGCTGCATGTTCGCCTCCTACGACATCGAACATCAGCTCACAGACGCCTACGACGTCGTCACCAACAAACCCAAAGTCTCCGCCTACCGCGCCCCCGGGTCACCCCAGGCCACCTTCGCCGTCGAGTCCCTCATCGACGAACTGGCCCAAAAGCTGGAGCGCGACCCCATGGAGCTGCGCCGTCAGAACGCCTCCCGCGAAGGCACCCGCCGCACCGACGGCGCGGCCTTCCCCGTCATCGGCGCCGAAGAAGTCATGGATGCCGCGAGCCAAAGCCCCCATTACCGCTCCGAGCTCACCGGCAAGCACCAGGGCCGCGGCGTCTCGATGGGCTTCTGGCACAACGCCGGCATGGAGTCCTCCGCCTACGCTGCCCTCAACGCCGACGGCACCGCCAACCTGGTCCTCGGCTCCGTCGACATCGGCGGCCAGCGCGCCGGCCTCGCTATGCAGTTCGCCGAGACCATGGGCATCGATTACGCCCAGGTCCAGCCCCAGGTCGTCGATACCGACTCAGTCGGTTTCAATGGCGTCACCGGCGGCAGCCGCACCACCTTCGCCACCGGCTGGGCCGTCCACGAAGCCGCCCTCGACCTCCGCCGTCAGATGGAGCAGCGTGCCGCCCAGATTTGGGAGGTCGACGCCGAGCTGGTCACCTACGCCGACGATGGCGTCATCCACGGCCCAGACGGCAACGAGTTCACCTTCGCCGAACTCTGCAAGCGTCTCCCCAGCACCGGCGGCATGCTCCAGGGCCGGGCCGACGTTGCTCCGGCCAAAGTGGGCCCCGCCTACGGCTGCCACATCGTCGACGTCGAAGTCGACCGCGACACCGGCAAGGTTGAGATCTTGCGCTACACCGCCGTCCAGGACGTCGGCACCGCCATTCATCCCGCCTATGTCGAGGGTCAGGTCCAGGGTGGCGTTGCCCAGGGCATCGGCATGGCCCTCAACGAAGAGTACGTCTACGACGCCGACGGCCGGATGCGCAACGCGACCATGCTCGACTACCGCATGCCCACCACCCTCGACCTGCCCGAGATCGAGACCATCCTCGTCGAAGTGCCCAACCCCGGACATCCTTACGGCGTGCGTGGAGTGGGCGAAGTTCCCATCGTCCCGCCGCTGGCGGCGGTCGCCAACGCCATTCAGGACGCCGTCGGCATCCGCGTCCGGCAGCTCCCTGCCTCGCCCACCCGCCTCCTCGAAGCCCTCCTCGACGAGGAGTAGCTGCCCCTTCCATGAACGTGTGGGGTCCGGACCGATGTCGCTTCCTTAAGCAGGACTATCCGGGCCGCCCGATCCTTCGCAGGCTTGCCCAATTCCGGCCTGCCCCAACCGGGACTTGGCCCCGTGGCGCGAACACGCGGGGGGTCTCAGGGGCCCGAAGCGAGTTTTCGACGAGCGACCCGCGAAATCACCCCCCCAGGAGCTTCCCTTTTTTTCCTTCCGGGTGGGGCGACGAGAGCGCCGCTTCCGTAAGCACGACCAACCCTCGCCACACGATCCACGGCAGGCCCATTCCTCCTCGTACGCCCCAGAGCGTCACCTGCTCCCGTGTATCGAGCGTGCGGGGGGTCTCAGGGGGGCGCAGCCCCCCTGTCTTACAAACCAATGGGGGCGACGAGAGCATCGCTTCCGTAGCGACTCCCCAACCAAGTGACCCGATCTGCC
>JAPUIR010000191.1 GCA_027296805.1 Chloroflexota bacterium
TGTATCTGCGGCCGGAGATCTTCGAGCTGGAGATGGACGCGATCTTCACTCGAGGCTGGATCTACTTGGGCCACGCGAGTGAGATCCCCGAGCCGGGCGACTACAAGCTGAGCTGGATGGGCCGCGCCTCGGTGATCCTGACGCGCGACGAGTCTGGACAGGTCCAAGCGATGTTCAATCGCTGCCGACATCGCGCGGCGACGGTGTGCCAGGCGGAGCAGGGAAACGCGAATTTCTTCCGCTGCGCCTATCACGGCTGGACCTACGACAACCGTGGCGCACTGGTTGGCGTGCCGTATCAGAGTGGTTACGACGAGTCGTTCGAGCGGTCGGAGCTGGGGCTGACGGCAGTCGGGCGGCTGGAGGAGTACCGCGGCTTTCTGTTCGGGAACGGAGACGCGTCGGGGCCTTCGCTCGATGAGCACTTGGGGCCGCACGTAAAGGCGCAGATCGACTTGTTCAGCGACCTCTCGCCCGTGGGCAAACTGCGGCTTCGTTCCGGTTCGCATCGCTATGGTTACAACGCGAACTGGAAGTTTCAGCTAGAGAACACGCTGGACGGCTACCACCCCAACTTCGTGCATCAGTCGTTCTTCGACGTGGCGGCGAGTCACAGCGGCCGGCGCACGGATGTCTTCGACGGGGACTCCACGTCGGTGACGCGGGAGTTGGGCGACGGTCACGCGATGCTGGACTACCGACGGCCGCACCGGGAGCGGCGGTTGCCGCAGATCGAGCGGATGAAGGAGCGGGTGGGCTGGTATCGCGATTACGTCGATGCGCTTGAGAAAGCGCACGGTAAGGAGCGGGCGTTGGATGTGCTGGTGGCGGACGGGACGCACATGAACATCTTCCCGAACGCCTTTCTGTTGGGCGTGCAGGTGCGGGTCCTGCGGCCCGTACGGGTCGACCGCACTGAGGTGTTCCTCTCGCCGGTCCTGCTGGACGGCGTGCCGGACGAGCTGAACGAATCGCGGTTGCGGCAGCATGAGGCGTTCTACGGTCCGGCGGGGGGCGGCGCGACGGACGACCTGGACATGTTCGAGCGGAACCAGGCGGGGCTTCAGGCCGGTTCCGACCCGTGGCTGCTCTTGAAGCGGGGCTTGGGTCGGGAGCGACTGGACGTGGACGGCACGCGGGTGGCGCAGATCACGGACGAGTTGCCCCAGCGGTCGCAGTGGCGGCGTTGGAAGCGGGAGATGACCGTGGCCCAGAGCCGGACGGATGGCTGAGCGACCATGGCGCTGATCGCGCGATCCCGCGTCGAAGATTTCCTCTATCACGAGGCCCGCTTGATGGACGAGAACCGCTACGAGGAGTGGCTGGCTTTGTGGACGGAAGACTGCCGCTACTGGATTCCGTCCAACGCGGATGAGATCGATCCGTTGCACGAGGTCTCGATCATCTGGGCCGATCGTGCCCGGCTGGGCGATCAGATCGCGCGCCTGTTGACGGGCGAGGCCCACGCGCAGCAACCTGCCTCCCGGCTGCGGCGCCTGATCAGCAACGTGGAGGTGAGCGAGGGGGAGGCGGAGGACGAATGTATGGCGGTGTCGAACTTTTTGCTGACGGAGCTGCGGCGCAACCGGCAGCGGACGTTCGCGGGTCGGTCGTTCCACACCTTGCGGCTGACCGAGGGGGGCTTCGCGATTCGATACAAGAAGGTGGAGCTGGTCAACAACAACGAGGTGCTGGACAACCTGACGTTTTTGATCTGAGCGATGTCGGAGGGCTGGTCATGGAGATTCGCAACGAGTTCGCGCGCGTCGCGGTGGAGTTGGACGAGTCGGCGAATGGGCCGCGACTGCGGCTGCGCGATCTGAAGACGGGTCGCGAGACGTTTCTGGATGCATTGGAGCTGGAGTCGCTGACGTGGACGAGTCACGCCGATCTGAGTCCGTTCCTGAATCCGTCGTTGGGGCGCTGGCGTGATCACGACGACTCGGGAGTCGAGACGATGCTGCGTCGGATGGGGGTCGCGCGGGATAGGTGAGGGGGTTGCGGATAGCACAGACGGGCTGAGCGACACCGCCGGCGGCACGGGAGAAGGGCAACGTCGGTCCTGCGTCGCCCCTCGATGGCGGGCATGGGGCTAGACTCCCCGGACTCGCGCCACGAGGTTCGATCCGACGTTGGTTGGTCGCGTCTGGGGGATGCGCATGCTGTCCGACTTCCGCGTACTCGACTTGAGCGACGAGCGGGGCATGCTGGCCGGGCTGATCCTGGCCGACCTCGGCGCCGACGTGATCGCGGTTGAGCCTCCCGGTGGCTCCTCCGCGCGGCGGCTGGGGCCCTTCTTCCAAGACTCGGGCGATGGGGAAGACTCGCTGTTCTGGTGGTCGTACGGGCGGAATAAGCGCGGGATCGTGCTGGACCTCGATGATCCGTCGGGTCCGGATGAACTCCTCGCGCTGGCGGCAAGCGCCGACGTGGTGATCGAGTCGTTTGAGCCGGGCTTCCTCGATGCCCGCGGAATCGGTTACGCCGGGCTGTCGGCGATCAATCCGGGGATCTCGCTGGTCTCGATCACGCCGTTCGGCCAGAGCGGTCCGAAGGCACTGTGGGCGTCGAATGCGCTCACGGGCTTGGCAGCGTCTTGCGTGCTGGACCTGACGGGGGATGAAGACCGCGCGCCTTTGCAGGTGCCCGGGGCGCAGGCGTATCTCCACGCAGGCGCCGAGGCTGCCGTTGGCGCGCTGATCGCGCTGCGGGCGCGGGAGCGCGATGGCCATGGACAACATGTCGACGTTTCGACACAGGCCGCGACCGCGATGGCGACCCAGTCGTTCATCCTGAGCCACGGTTGGGATCCGAGCGAGCCGATGGGTCGCTTGTCTGGGGGCGCTCGTTGGGGGGAGATCCGCGGGCGCTTCATCTACCCCGCCAGCGATGGCCACGTCTCGGTCACGTTCCTTTTCGGGGAGATGATCGGCCCCTACACCGCGCGGCTGTTCGAGTGGATGTACGAGGAGGGCGTCGCTGATGAGCGGGCGCGGAACCAGGACTGGGTGGAGTTCGGCGTGACGCTGCGCGAGAGCGACGCGGCGATCGCTGAGATGGAGCGCTGCCAAGGTCTGATCGCGAAGTTCACGTCGGGCTATCCGAAGCAGTACTTGTTCGAGGAGGCGCTACGGCGACGGCTTTTGATCGTGCCGGTGTCGTCCACGGGCGACGTGGTCGAGTCGGAGCAGCTAGCGGCGCGTGACTTCTGGACGCCGATCGAGCACCCGCGGCAGCAGACGACAGTGTCGTACCCGGGTCCGTTCGCCAAGTTCAGCGCGAAGCCGCTGCAGTATCGCCGTCCGGCGCCGGCTCTCGGTGAGCACACGGAGGAGGTGCGCGCGGAGCGGCGCGCGTCGAAAGCGACCATCGGTGAGCCGGCTGTGGGTAAGCCGGCGGTGCGTGCGCCGATTGGGGCTCCGCCCCTGGAGGGGCTGAAGGTGCTGGACCTGTCCTGGGTCTTTGCCACGCCGGTGGGTGTGCGCTACCTGGCCGACTACGGCGCGACGGTGGTGCATGTGGAGTCGACGACGCGCATCGACGCCATGCGCAATGGGCCGCCGTGGTGGCAGGGAGAGGTAGGCGCCGACCGGGCCGGGCAGTTCGCGAACGTGCAAACGAACAAGCTCGCGCTGACGGCGAACCTGGCAACGCCGGAAGGGCGGGATCTGGTGCGGCGGCTGGTGGCCTGGGCGGATGTCGTTGCGGAGGCATTCTCCCCGAAGGCGATGCGGGCCTGGGGGCTGGACTACGGCGAGCTGCGTCGGATCAATCCGGCGGTGATCATGCTGAGCTGCTGTCTGAACGGGCAGACGGGGCCGCAGGCGATGTTGCAGGGCTTTGGGACGATGGGGGCGCAGATGGCGGGGTTCGGCAACCTTGTGGGCTGGCCGGACCGCGCGCCCGCCGCCCCGTTCGCGGCGTACACGGACTACACCACGCCGAAGTTCGTGGCGTCCGCGTTGCTGGCGGCGCTGCACCATCGGGATCGCACGGGGGAGGGGCAGTACATCGATCTGTCACAAGCGGAGGCGGCCACCCAGTTCTTGGCGCCCTATCTGCTGGACTACAGCCTGCACGGCCGGGTCACGGAGCGGGCGGGAAACCGTAGCCCGCACGCCGCGCCGCATGGGGTGTACCCGTGCCGGGGGGAAGATCGCTGGGTCGCCCTGGCGAGCGAGAGCGACGAGCAATGGCAAGCGCTGTGCGCGGTTCTGGGGCGCGACGACTGGGCCGACGACGCGGAACTCGCCGGCCTCACAGGCCGATGGGCGCGCGCGGACGAGTTGGATGCGGGGGTGGCCGCCTGGACGGCGACTCTGGAGGTTGACGAGGTGGAGTTGGCGTTGCAAGCGGTGGGGGTGCCGGTGCACCGGGTGGCCCGGTCGGAGGACGCGTGGAACGATCCCCAGCTCGCGCATCGGGGGCACTTCGCGCCTGCGCGGCATCCGACGCTGGGTGAGATTCCGCTGGAAGCGCCCCGGATCGGGTTCTCGCGCACCAAGCCGGGACCGATGGAAGCCGCGCACCCGTTCGGGTTCGACAACGAGTACATCTTGCGCGAGTTGCTCGGTCTGTCCGAGGGCGAGATCGAGACAATCACGATCGCTGGGGGGCTCGACTGACCTCGGTCAGATGGGCTAACGCCGACGGGGGGTGAGGCGATTGCGGGAGCAGCGCCTCGCCGCGCTGCTCCCGAAGGCCGTCGTTGCTAGCCGTCCCTTGCGGGCTGGTTCCAGGTCGTGGCCTGGTCCATCAAGACCCAGAGCCCGCGGGCGTAGGGGATGACGTCGAAGGTGTTGAGATTGA
>JAPUIR010000192.1 GCA_027296805.1 Chloroflexota bacterium
ACCGCGAGCCGGTCGGCGAGGTAGTTAGGCAGGCGCTCCTCCTTGTAGATCTTGTCCATCGTCGCCTTGAAGTCGTACTCGAGACGGTGGACGCGAACGGTGCGCCCGTCGAAGGTCACGTACGAGGCACGTGGATCCCCATCGCGCGGCTGGCCGACCGCTCCCGTATTGATCAGGACCTTGCGCTCATCCTCGATGGTGTATTCGTTGCCGATCGTCTTGGGGTCGATGTAGCGCAGCTCCTGCGTGTATACGCCGGCGATGTGGCTGTGGCCGATGAAGCAGATTCGATCGAACTTGGTGAAGATATCCTCGAGCTTCGCGCGGTCCTTCTTGCAGTCGTCCGGCGTGACGTATTCCTTGGTCGGGTCGCGTGGCGATGCGTGTACGAACATCGCTTCGTCCGTCGTGATCAGCTGCTCCATGACGCCCAGGAAGTTCCACAGGTCGTAGTTCTCTTCCTTCGGGCAGTCCGGGCGGTTCAGTTGGTCGCGGGTCCAGTCGATCGCCTCGCGCGCCTTCGGGTTGAAGTCCTCGCCGTAGTAGAGGACCGCCTCCTCGTGGTTGCCCATCAGTACCGCCTTGCAGCCCATCAGGTCCTGGAGGCATTCGCGCGGGTTCGGGCCGTACCCGATGATGTCGCCGAGGCACACGATGTCCTTGATGCTGCGTCGTTTGATGTCAGCGAGAACGACGGTGAGCGCCTCGTGATTGGCGTGAATGTCGGAGATGATCGCGATTTGCACTAGGCGGTCCCACACGGCCGCTGCGGTGCAGGCGACCCACGAAACGGCCTAGTATGGTTTCGCCACGGTCGCCCGTCAAGCTGGTGTGCCGGGCGGCTCCCAGCCTGATTGACGCACAACAGGTGGTGTGCTAGCGTCTTTGCTTGCGAATATCCTGTGGTTTTGGGCGGGGACCGGTATGAAGTGCCCCTTCTGCAAGGCGGATGACGACCGCGTCGTGGACTCCCGGGCAAGCGGAGATGGGTTCGCGATCCGCAGGCGCCGTGAGTGCGGCGCGTGCGCCCGTCGCTACACGACGTACGAGCGGATCGAGGAATCCCCGATCCGCGTGATCAAGAAAGACGGCTCGCGAGAGCCCTTCGACCGCCGCAAGATCCTCAGCGGCATGATGAAAGCGTGCGAGAAGCGCCCGATCAGTTTCGACAACCTGGAACAGATCGTGACCCGCATCGAGCGGCAGGTGACCGAGCAGTTCGATCGCGAGGTACCCAGCACGTTCATGGGTCGCCTCGTCATGCGGGAGCTCCGCAAGGTGGACCAGGTCGCATACGTTCGCTTCGCCTCCGTGTACCGTGACTTCAAGGACGTGGCCGAATTCATGGACGAAATCCGCCCGATGCTGAAGACCGGCACGAAGGCCAAGAAGAAGCGCTCGTGATCCCGAGGATCTCCAAGGTCCGCAAGCGCGACGGACGTCTGGTCGCCTTCGACGAATCCAAGATCGCCGACGCCATCCACAAGGCGGCCTGCGCCGCCGGTACCGGCGATCGGTTCTTGAGCGAGGAGCTCGCCGGCGTTGTCACGTTGTTTCTGGAAAAGCGCTACGCCGGCGTGCCCGGGATCGAGGACATCCAGGACATGGTCGAGAAGGTCCTGATCGAGACCGGCCACGCACGCATGGCCAAGGCCTACATCCTCTATCGCGAGCGGCGCGCGCGCGCGAGAGAGCAGGTTTTCGTGGACGGCGAGGTCGGCACGGGCCCGCAGGTCGGCAATCCGGTCAAGGCGCTCGTCTGCAGCTGGTCCAAGGGCCGCATCGCCGACGCACTCGTGCGCGAGGCCGACCTCGATAGAAAAGTCGCGGCGGAGGTGGCGTCGCGCGTGGAGGAAAAAGTCTTCGCGCGACAGGTGCGGCGCATCACAACGACGGCGATCCGTTCGCTGGTCGAGGCGGAGTTGTTCCTGATGGGGTACGGCGACCGTGTCGGGAGGCAGGCTCTGGTCGGCGTGCCGCGCTACGACGTCGATTGCCTGCTGCGCGGGAGCGGGAAGGCGGCGTGGCGTCCGCGCGGCCCGCGCGAGCTCAAGCGGAAGGTGGCGGAAGCCGTGCTCGCGCAGTACGCGCTGACCGAGGTGTACTCAGCGGAGGTGGTGGACGCACACCTCGACCAGCGCATCCACATCGCCGAAGTCGGGGCGCCGTTCGAGTGGCTCGCGGCTTCGGCGCCGATGCCCGCTGCCGGCGACGCGTCCGAGTGGGTCGAGGGCGGCGTCTCGCTGGCTTATCGCCTCAGCGAGGTCGTGACCCGCGAGGTCACGCTGACCGGCGTCACCGGGGGCACCTGGACGGCTGAGGCGGGCAGTGCGCTCAACGCGGCTCGCCGCCTGCTTGCGCATCCCGCGCTGCCGCGCGGCAGCACGCTGGGCGTGGCGCTGGCGTGCCGGCTGCCGGACGAGACCGGACTGGCGGAGGCGCTGGTCCGGGAGCATTGGGCGCGCTTTCGAGCGGGATTTCTGGACGGCCTGCCGAGACTGGTACTGCACATTGCCGCCGAGACCGCCGGGACCGACAGCGGACGCAAGGCGCTGCTGCCCGCACTGGCGGCGGCGGCCGAGACCGGTCGCATCCACGTGGTTGTCGAACGCGAGGAGGAGGCGTCGCTGGTCACGCCGTGGTACCGCGTCCCGGCAGCGGACGCCGCCGGTGGAGGGACCTTGGGGGTCGCAGGCGCCGTAGCGGTCAACATCGCGGCCATCGCCGGGCCCGAAGAGCGCGACGAAACGGCCCTGATCGAGGGCCTCGATGCCGCGCTGACGCTGGCGCTCAAGGGTCTCCGCCAGAAACGCTCGTTCATGGAGTCCCTGCGCGCCGATCCGGCCGGCCCGCTCTACCGTATCGCTGCCGGCGCCCGGCCGCTGATCGACGGGAGCCGCGGGCTCGACCTCGTCCACCTGATTGGCCTGGAAACCTTCGAGGATGCCCGTCTGGCCGGCCGTCTGGGCTCGTACGCGGCCGTCCGCGTGGCCGAGGAGGGGCGTCCGATGCGCCTCCGGCCGCTGCTTGCTCCCGAACGGGACGGGGAGGCCGCCCGGCGCTTCGACCCCGACGCCGAGCCGGTGATTGGCGAGGCCTATTCCGTCGGCGGGGAGTTGGCCGTCGAGGCGCTGCACGACCCCCTCGCCGGCA
>JAPUIR010000193.1 GCA_027296805.1 Chloroflexota bacterium
CGCGGAGTGTACCAAGACGGCGCGCGTCGGCACGGGAGTTGAGATTGCCCCCGGTGAGCCGCGTTCGTAGAGTGAGACGCAATGGACACCCCCGATCTCGTTGCTCTGGAGTCCGAGGCGATGGCCGCGCTCGACGCCGCGCAGGACGAGGCGTCGCTACAGACGTGGCGCGTCGCGTTTTTGGGCCGCAAGGGCCGGCTGACGGCTGTGCTGCGCTCGCTGAAGGAGCTGAGCGACGCTGAGCGGCGCGAGGTCGGAGCGGCCTCGAACCAGCTCAAGGGCCGTCTCGAGAGTGGCTTCGAGGCGCGCCTGCGCGCGCTGCAACGATCGCAGGCGGCACTGCTGGCCTCGGAGCGGATCGACGTGACGCTGCCCGCCCGGCCCCTGCCCGGTGGCACGCTGCATCCGATCACGCTGGCCCGGCGCCAAGTGGAACGCGTCTTCCGCGACATGGGCTTCGACGTCGTGGAGGGGCCCGACGTCGAGTGGGACCACTACAACTTCGACAGACTTCGCATCCCTGCCGACCATCCCGCGCGTGATATGTGGGACACGATCTGGGTGGACGCGGTGGACGAGGAGCGGGACCGGCGCGCGCTGCTGCGGACGCACACGTCGCCCATGCAGATCCGCTACATGGACGAGCACCAGCCTCCGATTCGCGTGATCGTGCCCGGCACCTGCTATCGCTATGAGGCGACCGATGCGACCCACGAGTGGATGCTGACCCAGGTGGAGGGGTTGGTGATCGACGAGGGGATCTCGTTCGCGCACCTGAAAGGGACGCTGGAGTCGTTCGTGCGGCGTCTCTTTGGGGAAGAGTTGGAGACGCGCTTCCGCTGCGACTACTTCCCGTTCGTGGAGCCGGGTGCGGAGCTCGCCGTGCGCTGGCACGATCGCTGGCTGGAGCTGCTGGGCTGCGGCATGGTTCACCCCGAGATCATTGAGGCGCAGGGCTGGGATCCGGAGCGCTACACCGGCTTCGCCTTCGGGATGGGGGTTGAGCGGCTGGCGATGCTGCAGTGGGGCATCAACGACATTCGCTACTTCTACCAGAACGACCTGCGTTTCCTCTCGCAGTTCCGAGGATCGTGACCATGCGACCAGCTGAGGGAGCGATGCCGAGGTGAAGGTCCCGCTGAGCTGGCTGGCGCAGTACGTGGATTTGACGCTGCCGGTGGAGCAGTTGGCGCACCGCCTGTCCATGGCGGGGGCGGAGGTGGCCGCGATCGAGCGTAGCGGTGCGCACTGGGACCAGATCGCGGTGGGGCGTGTGGTCACGGTGGAACCGCATCCCAACGCCGACCGGCTGGTCCTGGTCACGGTGGACATCGCCGACGGGGAGTCGCATCGCGTCGTCTGCGGCGCGCCGAACGTCACTGAGGGGCAAACCATCGCGTTCGCCTCGGCCGGGGCCACGGTGCGTGACGCCCATGCCGAGACAGACGAACTGGTGCAGCTGAAGAAAGCGAAGATTCGCGGCGTCGAGTCGTCTGGGATGGTGTGCTCCGAGCGCGAGCTGGGGCTCTCCGACGAGCACGAAGGGATCCTGGTGCTCGATTCGGGACTGGAGCCCGGCACGCCGCTGGCCGATGCCATCGGCGAGACCGTGTTCGACATCACGCCCACGCCGAACCGGCCCGACCATCTCTCGGTGCTGGGCATCGCGCGGGAGGTTGCGGCGCTGACCGGCCAGACCGTGCGAGAGCCCGAGCGGACGTATGCGGCCTCCGGCCCGGATGTGGCTGGCCAGCTGTCGGTACGGATCGACGTGCCAGAACTTTGCCCGCGGTTCGTCGCGGGCGTGGTGCAGGGGATCACCATCCGGCCTTCGCCCGACTGGATGCAAGCGGCGTTGATCGCCGCGGGCCAGCGGCCGATCAACAACGTCGTCGACGTGACCAACTACGTGATGCTGGAGTTTGGCCAACCGCTGCACGCGTTCAACTACGACGCCGTGCGTGGCGGTGAGCTCATCATCCGTCTGGCCGAGCCCGGCGAAACACTGCCCCTCCTGGACGGCACACCTCTGGAGTTGACGGACCAGCACTTGCTGGTCGCCGACGCCGAAGGGCCGAGCTCGTTGGCCGGGGTCATGGGCGGCGAGGCGTCAGAGGTGAGGCCGGACACGACCAGCATCCTGCTGGAGGCCGCCAATTGGCACGGCCCGCAGATTCGACGCGAGATGACGGCTCTCAAACTGCGCACCGACGCGGGCGCCCGATTCGAGAAGGGGTTAAACCCGGAGCTGGCGCTCGTCGCCTGGGAGCGCGCGATGCGGCTGTTGTTGGAGACCGCCGGCGGCACCGCCAGCGCCGGGGTCGTGGACGTCTATCCGGGGCGGTCGCCCGCCAAGACGGTCCACCTCACCCGCTCCCGTGTCGAGCAGATCCTGGCGCTCGATGTGCCCGTCGAACAGGTGCGGACGGTGCTGGAATCGCTCGGCTTCGGGGCGCGCTGGGTGCCGCCCGAGAAGTACGTGGTGACCGTGCCGTATTGGCGCACCGACATCGATGTGCCGGACGACTTGGTGGAGGAGGTGGGCCGGATCATCGGCTACGACTCGCTGCCCAGTGCGCCCCTCGCCGGGAGTATCCCCGAGCGGGTGGTCTCGCCCCTGCTCTCCACACGCGAGCGGGTGCGCGACGCGATTGCGGCGGCCGGGCTTACGGAGGTGATCAACTACGCCACCTCGAGTGAGCAGTTCGTGGAGCAGGTGCAGCCCTTGTCCACGCTGACCGATCGCCCGCTGCTGTCGCTGATCAATCCCATGAGCGCGGAACGGGGGGCAATGCGTCCCTCGCTGCGAAGCGGGCTATTGGAGTCGTACGCGGCAAACGCGCGCCACGAATCCGGACCGCTGGGGCTGTTCGAGCTGGGCAAGGTGTTCCTGCCGCGGGACGGCGACCTGCCCAGGGAACGCACGATGCTGGCGGCGGCGATCGGTGGCCAGACCGCGGTATCGCTGCATAGCGGGTTGACGACCGCGGAGACGCGCGCCCTCGACCTATTCGATGCCAAGGCCGTCGCGGAGGCGATCGCCGCGGCGCTGCGGATCGAGTTCGACTACCGGCACGCCGCCGATATTGACGACGGTGCGGACCCGGCCCTGCTGCTCGGATCGACGGCCCGGATCGAACTCGGCGGGCAAGCGGTGGGCGTGCTGGGGCAACTCGACCCGGCCATCGCGGACCGCTTCGGCATCGATGCGGTGCTCTTCCTGCTGGAGCTGGAGATCGACACGCTGGCGGATCTGGCCGCCGAGCCGCTCGCGATCGGATCGCTCAGCCGCTACCCGGCCGTGACCGAGGACTTGGCGATCGTGGTCGATCGGGAGGTGACGGCGGCCACCGTGGGAGCCATCGTGCAGCGGCCGCGGCTGGTGGAAAGCGCCTCCCTCTTCGACGTCTACCAGGGCGACCAGGTGCCGGAGGGCAAACGCTCCCTGGCCTTCGCCGTGCGCTATCGCGCCGCCGATCGCACGTTGACGGAGAAGGACGTGGGCAAAGCGCGGGCGGGCATCGTCAAACAGCTCGCGCGCGAGCTGGGTGCGTCGCTGCGCGGGGAGTAGCGCGCCCCGCGCTCCGCAACCGCACGCTCGTCCGCCGTCGGCCGGCCATTGTCGCTTCCGCAACGCTTCAGAGACGAAGATTGACACAGCCGATCGCGGCTCGTATACCGACTCTCCACCGGACCCGGATGAGCTGGAGGCGCAGGATGACCACCGCGATGGCCCAATCGATCTTGACCGAGGAGATGCTCGAGCGCTTCCGCGGGCGGGCCGGCGACTACGACCGCGAGAACCGCTTCTTCCAGGAGGACTTCGATGAGCTGAAGGAGGCGGGCTACCTCCTGCTGTGTGTGCCGGAGGAGTTCGGTGGCGTTGGACTGACGCTGGCGGAAGTCGCGCTCGAACAACGCCGCCTGGCCTCCTACGCGCCGGCGACCGCCCTGGCGACCAATATGCACTTCTACTGGACCGGCCTGGCGGCGGACCTGCTCCGGTCGGGCGACGACAACTGCCGCTGGATGCTGGAAGAAGCGGCCAAGGGCGAGGTCTTCGCGGCGGGCCACGGCGAGCGCGGCAACGACTTGCCGATTCTGCTCTCGTCGACGAACGCGGAGCCGGTCGACGGGGGCTACCGTTTTACCGGACATAAGTCGTTCGGCAGTCTTACGCCGGTCTGGACCTACCTTGGCCTGCACGGGATGGACACCAGCGACCCCGAAGCGCCCAAGGTCGTGCACGCGTTCATGCCTCGCTCGACGGAGGGCTATCAGATCAACGAGGTCTGGGACGCGCTGGGCATGCGCGCGACCGCGAGCCAGGACACGGTGCTGGACGGGGCGTTCATTGCCGACGAGCACATCTCCTACGTGATCCCCGCGGGCTTCGCGGGCGTCAATCTGTTCGTGCTGGGCATCTTCGCCTGGGCCGACACGACCTTCGCTAACATCTACTACGGCATCGCCAAGCGGGCGCTGGAACTCACCGCTCAGAGCCTGCAGTCCAAGAAGTCGGTTGGGCTCGCCAGCGGCGAGTATCGCTTCCACCCCGAGCACCAGCACCTCTTCGCGGAGATGGTGATGGACCTCGATCTGGCGGAGGCCCTGGTCGATCGGGTCGCGGCGGATTGGACCGCCGCTGTGCCCGACGCCGCCAACTGGACGCCGGAGGTGTATGGCGGTTTCGCCTCGCGCATCGTGAGTATGAAGAACACGGTCGTGGACGCGGCCTTCCGCGTCGTCGATCACGCGGTCGACCTGACCGGTGGCTTCGGCGTCTCACGCGGGGGCGAGCTGGAGCGCCTCTTCCGCGACGCCCGCATGGGCCGTCTCCACCCAGCGAAC
>JAPUIR010000194.1 GCA_027296805.1 Chloroflexota bacterium
CAGCCCGGTCATGACCTCGTCCGCCACGGCGTCGAACACGTTGGAGGTGTCCTCCGGACCTGGCGTCGAACCGGCCGCGAGCGCGGCGCGCAGCGTCTCGGATTGCGCTCCGTCGCCGAAGTGCGTGGGCCGCAAGGCGCCGTACATCGACTTGGTCTTCTCGGCGGGCAGGGGGATCTCGGGGCAGTAGAGCAGCGCGCTCCAGGCCCGGTCCAGAACGGGCGGCTCGATCGACGTCACCCGCTCGCCGCGCCCCTCCAGCAGCAACGTTCCGCCCTGGAGGAACAGCGGCACGTCGGATCCCACCTCCGCCGCGACCTCCGCGACCAGCTCCGGCGCCAGATCCCAATGCTGCTGGGCCAGGCGCAGAAAAGCCGCGGCATCGCTGGAGCCGCCGCCCAGCCCGGCCGCGATGGGGATGCGCTTGGTCACGATCAGTTCGGCTTCCCCCGCCAGATCGACGCGGGCCCGCAGCCGCTCCCAGGCCCGGCCCACCAACTCCTCCCCAAACGGAATAGGAAGCGGACGGCCGTCGTCTCCGACGATACGGACCGACGGCTCGGCGGCGGCGCGCAGCTCCACGCTGTCGGTCAGATCCACCGTCTGCACCACGGAGGCAATGTCGTGAAAGCCGTCCTCGCGCCGCCCCAGCACCTCCAAGGTGAGATTGATCTTGGCGGGGGCCAGTGTGCACAGCGCCGAGCCGCTCATTTGTGCCCACCGCGCCGGTCCGGAGCCTCGGTCGTAGCCGATTCCTCGCGGGACCAAGCCAGGCGCGCCCATTCCTCCAGGGTCAGGGTCGCGGCCCTGCGCGTCGGATCGATCTCGCACGACTCCAACCAGGCCTTCGCGCTGCCCTGCTCGAGCCAGAGCCCCATCGCCAGCGTGTTGTGGAGCTGTTTGCGCGGCGCTCGAAAGCCCGCCCGCACGACCTCGAAGAAGCGGTCCTCGCTGGGCACCTCGACGGCGAGCGCGGCGCGGCGTCGGATCCGCAGCACGGCGGATCGCACGCGCGGCGGGGGATCGAACGCCTCCCGCTCCACGTTAAAGAGCAGCTCCGGTTCGGCGTAGAACTGGACGGAGATGGTGAGCAACGAGCGCTTGCCCGCAGGCGCGACCACCTGCTGCGCGACCTCCCGCTGCACCATCACGACCAGCCAGTCGGGCGGGCAGGCGGGGTCGCTCAGAAAGCGCCGGAAGATCAGCGCCGTGATCGCGTAGGGCAGATTGCCCACCAGGCCGTAGGGAGGGGTGGCACCCACCAAAGCCAGCGCGGCTCTGGGATCGACATCGAGGGCGTCTTCGTGGATCACGACCAGATCGGTCCGTTGCCCAAGCTGATGCTGCAGGACGGCCGCCAGCCCCGCGTCGTACTCCACGGCAACCAGGGGACGCTTGGTTGCAGCGAGTTCGCGCGTGAGTACGCCCTGTCCAGGACCGATCTCGAGCAGGGGCAGTCCGTCGTCCGGAACGGCGTCGACAATTCGTTGCACGATCAAGGGGTCGCGGAGGAAGTGCTGTCCCAATGGAGGCCGGGATGCCCGGCGCTTGCCGCTCATCTCAGCGGGCCGCTTCCGCGGCGCTGCCGGAAACGGATCGCCGCGTGGGTGGCAACGAGACCCCCCGGCGCGTGTCCGAAGACACGCGACAGGAGATGGAGGGACTCGCCGGCATACGTGGCGCAATCGCACGACCGATTGCGAATGCCCGAATTGAACGCGGGCGGCCGGTTCTTGCGAACGCCACCGCTTCCCGCGGGTTCCGATCGAACCGCCGTCGGATCGACCGCGAACGAAACAGCGATCAAGGTCGTGCACCCGTCGTCGAACGGCACCATGAGCTTCTCGCCGCCAGCCAGCTCAGCCCAGGCGAACCCGTGGCGCCCGAGACCAACTACTTACCGCTGCTTCCTCTCGGATCTGACGGGGTTCATAACGGCTCGCCGCACGGGACCCAGACATCAACACCGCTTTGCTGCGCCAGTTCTCATAGGGACTGCCCTCGGACGGGAATTCAACCCCGCTAAAGCGGATTGCGGGTACAGGGCACCGCTAGTTCCCCGTCTAGCACGACCGATCCCAACTGTACGCACCGTCCTTACGCGCGGTCAATCGAGCCGCCGTACCCCAACCGAAGCGTAAGACGCCCTATCCGCCGCCTAGTCCGCCAGCGTGCGAATAGTGCGACGCTGGCGCTGAGCTTGGACCTCGCCGTAAAGTTGATCGATGCGAATCGTCTCTCTGGGCTTCCCCTTGCCAAATCCGCAGGTCGACAACCACTCGATCGCCAACGCGCCGTCCCTCTTCGAATACGACGCTTGCGTGATCGACCCGCGAGTCACCTCCACACAGATCGAGGAGATTCTGCAGGGCAGCCAGGAACGGCGGACGCCCGAAGGCATTCCGCTGCAGGCCGGCGCCAGCGGCGCTTTCCATTACGGCCTGGGGGAATTGCTGCAACAGCGCCGCGAGGAGCTCACCCGTCTGCTGCAACGCGGCGGCGCGATCATCGTCTTTGGGCGGCCCAACGTTCCCCATCCCGGCGTGACGACGCTGCCGGGGGTGGATCGCTACTACTTCCTGCCCGCCGCGCCCGGCGTCGTCTACCGGCCCCCGCAGCTCGTACCGGGCGACGGCGAGCGCTTCGAATCCGTCGACCCGGCGCACCCCTGGTCGGTCTACCTGGCCGACCTGCGCGGGAGTCTGCGCTACCGCGCACATTGGAACATTGACGCCATCCCCAACTTCGACACGGTGGGCAGCGTCTTCGCCCGCAGCGAGGGCGGCGCCGTGGTCGGCGTCGACTTCCAAGTGGGCCCGGGCCGGATCATCTTCCTACCGCCGCTCGCCTCCGATCTGAGCGGATCGCGACGCAAGCCGGCGACCGACTCCATCATCGAGAGCATCCAGCGCACGCTGGAAGATCGGCGCGACGAGCCCCCGCCCTCCTGGGTCAGCGGTTTCGATCTGCCGGGCGTGAGCAACGCCGAGGGCGCGCTGAGCGAAGCGCAGGAACGCTTCGGCGAGGCGGAGAGCCATCTGGTCGAAGCGCGCGCACACTTCACCGACGCCTCCAAGTATCACGGCCTGCTTTGGCGTGCCGGGCACTACAGCTTCGAGCCGCTCGTGCGCGACGCCTTCCGCGAACTCGGCTTTACGGTCGCGCCGGAGCTGGACCGGCCCGCCGAGCTGGCCAACGGGGACGAGGTCGCCCTGCTCGAGATCGACGGCTCCACCGGAACGGTCGCGGAAAGCGCTTACCTGGCCTTGCAGCGCCGCGTGGAGAAGGACTTCCTCGCGACCAGCGAGCGGCGCAAGGGCATCGTGGTGGTCAACGGCGAGCGGTTGATGTCACCGGGCGCCCGCAAGCAGCCCTATAGCGACACCTTGCTCAACGCTTGCAACAACTTCGGCTACGCGCTGATCACCGCCGACGCGCTCTTCGCGCTGGTCACCTACGCGCTCGAGGGCGCCGACGCCGCGACGCTGGCGGGGATCCGCGAAACCATCCTCAACACCGACGGCCTGCTCGAAGTCGAGGAGACCGACGAGGACGAAGAGACGGTCACGCCCGCGACCACCACCGTTGCCGACGATAGCGCTGCCGACGATAGCGCTGGCGACGACCACGCGGCGGATGAGGCCGCGGACGAAGTCGAAGGCGAGGACACCGGCAAGGACCAGCACGAGAGCGACGGCGGCGACCCCGCGCAGCCGATCCCCGCCAGCTCCGATGGCGAATCCGCCGACTAAGACCCCGCAGCGGATCGTCGTCGTTGGCTGCACCGGGGTCGGCAAGAGCGTCCTGGCCGAAACAATCGCCGCGCGCCGCAGGCTGCCCTTCGTGGAGCTCGACGCGCTTTTCTGGCTCCCCGATTGGCGGACGCCCGATCCGGACGACTTCCGCGCGCGCGTGCGAGACGCCACCAGCGGCGAGGGCTGGGTCGTCGCGGGCAACTACGACACCCGCCTGGGCTCGCTGGTCTGGGAGCGAGCGGAGCTGGTGGTCTGGCTGGACTACGGTCTGCCCCGCACGATGTGGCAGCTCTGGCGTCGCACCTGGCGGCGCTGGCGCGCGAACGAGCTGCTCTGGGGCACCAACCGCGAGATCCTCTGGCGGCACTTCCTGACCCGGGAGTCGCTGTTTTGGTACCTCCTCCGCAGCCGTCCCCGAGTGCGACGCCGTCTGCTGGACGCCATGACCGACCCGGGCTGGGAGCATCTGCGTTTCGTGCGGCTGCGCTCACCCGGCGAGATGGAGCGCTGGCTGGCCGAAGGATTCCCGGCGCTCGCACGCGACCCTTGAGTCAGCGCTTGGAGGCGGCCTCCGCGCTCTTGCTCACGTCCAGCACGGCCATGAACGCTTCTTGGGGAATCTCCACGTTGCCCACCCGCTTGAGGCGTTTCTTGCCGGCCGCCTGCTTGGCCAGAAGCTTGCGCTTGCGCGAGACGTCGCCGCCGTAGCACTTGGAGAGCACGTTCTTGCGCAGCGCCTTCACGGTCTCCCGCGCGATGATCTTGCTCCCGATCGCGGCCTGGATCGGCACGTCGAACATCTGCCGCGGGATCAGCGAACGCAAGCGCTCGACGAGCTTGCGGCCCTGGACCTGGGCTTGGTCGCGGTGCACGATCATCGAGAGCGCGTCGACGGGCTCGCCGTTGACGAGGATCTCCAGCCGCACGACGTTGGCCGCCTCGTAGCCTTTGAGGTGGTAATCGAGCGAGGCGAAGCCCTGCGTGCGCGATTTCAACTCGTCGTAGAAATCCGTCAGGATCTCGCCCAGCGGGATGTCGTATTCCAGTAAGACGCGCAAGCGATCGCTGCGCGCATCGACCTCGCCACGCTCCAGATACTCCTGACGCCGGAAGCGACCCCGGCGCCCGGTGACCGTCTCCATCACGGCGCCCACATAGCGATTGGGCGCGATCACGCTGATCTCCACCCAGGGCTCGCGCAGCTCCGCGATGCGCGTGGCGTCTGGCAGAGCCGCGGGGTTCTCCACGATGCGCGTCTCGCCGTCGGTGGTTTCCAGTTCGTAGGCCACGGAGGGCGCCGTAAAGATCAGCTCCAGACCGTACTCCCGCTCCAGCCGCTCCTGCACGATCTCCATGTGCAGCAGGCCCAGAAAGCCCATGCGGTAGCCGAAGCCGAGGGCGGCGGAACTCTCGGGCTCAAAGTGGATCGAGGCGTCGCTCAAGCGCAGCTTCTCCAGGGCATCCGTAAGCTCGGAGTAGTCGGCGGCGTTCGTGGGATAGAGCCCCGCGAAGACCATCGACTTGGGCTCCTGGTAGCCCGTCAGCGGCGCCTGCGCAGGCTGGGCCCAGGTCGTCACTGTGTCGCCGACACGGACCTCAGCCACGTCCTTCAACCCCGTGGCGATGTAGCCCACGGCTCCAGTTTCGAGAAGGCCGGTGGGCGTCAGCCCCGGGCTGAAGACGCCCAGCTCCATGGGCTCGATGCGCTGACCGCTCTTGATCAGGCGCAGCGGTTTGGCGCCCTCGAAGCGCCCGTCCATCACACGCACATAGGCGATAACGCCTTTGTAGGAGTCGTACTCCGAGTCGAAGATGAGTGCCCGTGCCGGTCCGTCAGCCTGCCCGGCGGGCGGCGGGATGCGCGCCACGATCGCTTCCAAGAGCTCGTCGACGCCCTCGCCGGTCTTGGCCGAGACGAAGAGCACCTCCGACTCCGCGAAGCCCACCACCTCCGACAGCTCCCGCGCCACGGCCTCCGGCCGCGCCACGGGCAAGTCGATCTTGTTCACCACGGGCAAGATGGTGAGGTCCAGCTCAAGAGCCAAGTAGACGTTCGCCAGCGTCTGCGCCTGGATCCCCTCCGCGGCGTCCACGACCAGAAGCGCACCCTCGCTCGCCGCCAGTGTGCGCGAGACTTCGTACGAGAAATCGACGTGGCCGGGGGTGTCGACCAGGTTGAGGTCGTAGGTCGTGCCGTCCAGGGCCTCGTGCCGCATATGCACGGCCCGCGCCTTGATCGTGATGCCCTTCTCGCGCTCCAGATCCATGGAATCGAGCAGTTGCGCGGACATCTGACGCGGTTCGACGGTCCCCGTCGCCTCCATGAGGCGGTCGGAGAGGGTCGACTTCCCATGGTCAATGTGAGCGATGATCGCGAAGTTGCGAGTCCGCGCCTGGCTCGTGGGATCACTGTTCGTGGGATCGATGCTCATGGGGTCGATCGTATCACCGGGGCGGGTTCAGCCCCGGGCGGACGGGCGGCGCAGGTGTCGGGCGATCGCGCGAGGCTCAGACCCGGTGGCACTTCGTGAAGTGCTCGGGCTGGATCTCGCGCCACTCCGGATCCTCTTCACGACAGATATCGATCGCGATCGGGCAGCGGGTGTGGAAGTTGCAGCCCGGCGGCGGCGCCAGCGGCGAGGGCACATCGCCGGTCAGGACGATGCGCTCCCGGCTGCGCTCCACGGTGGGGTCCGGAATGGGCACGGCCGAGATCAGCGCCTGGGTGTAGGGGTGCAGCGGCTGATCGTAGAGCGAGTCGCTGTCGGCCAGCTCCACGATCTTGCCCAGGTACATCACCGCGATGCGGTGGCTGATATGCCGCACGACTGAGAGGTCGTGGGCGATGAAAAGATATGTCAGCCCGTAGTCGGACTGGAGATCCTCCATGAGGTTGATGATCTGGGCCTGAATGGAGACGTCCAGCGCCGAGACCGGCTCGTCCGCCACGATGAAGGCCGGCTCCACGGCCAGCGCCCGAGCGATGCCGATGCGCTGTCGCTGGCCACCGGAGAACTCATGGGGATAGCGGCTGGCGAAGAACGGGTTCAGCCCCACTGTCTCCAAGATCTCCCGCACCCGCTCCTTCCGCCGCCCCTTGTGCAGGCCGTGAATCGCCATCGGCTCCCCCACGATCGAACCCACGCTCATGCGGGGGTTCAGGGACGCGTAGGGGTCTTGGAAGATCATCTGCATGCGACGGCGGTACGAGCGCAACACGCGGCCCTTGACCGTTGTCAGATCGACGGGGCCTTCGCCGTTCGAACTGGGCGGCGGGGCGCTTGTGTCGCCACCACTGCTGGCCACCCCGTGCATGTGCTGCGACTCGTGCATCCAGACCTCGCCCGCCGTGGGGCGATAGAGCTGGAGAATGGCCCGGCCCGTGGTGGACTTGCCGCAACCCGATTCGCCCACCAGACCCAGCGTCTCGCCCTCTTTGACATAGAACGAGAGGCCATCCACGGCCTTGATGTCGGCGACTTTGCGCTGGATGAACAGCCCCGACGTGACGGGGAAGTACATCTTGAGGTCTTTGACCTCGAGCAAGGTGTTCGTGTGCGGCTCGCTGCGCAGCGATTCGGACGTGGGAGCGGTCGCGACCGCGGCCGAATCGGCGACGGCGCTCGCAGCGCGTCGCAAATCCTCCGGCGTCATCGAGCCCGCTTCGGCCTCGCCCGAGGCGCTCTCCGGTGTGGTCTGTTCGCCGTCGTTCGTGCTGACCATCGTCCCTAGCCTTCCGTCCCAGCAGCGCTGAGGACCTTCGCGCGGGCCTCCGCGAACACTTCGTCGTGATGCCAGCAGGCCGCCCGGTGGTCGGGCGCGACTTCCACCAGCTCCGGGCGCTCGTTGCGGCACTGATCGGTGGCGAAACGGCAGCGCGGCGCGAAGGAGCAGCCGGGCGGGAGGTTCGTCAGGTCTGGGGGCGAGCCCTCGATCGGAATCAAGCGCCCTTCGCGGACGTCGAGGCGCGGCACCGATTCCAGCAGGCCCAGCGTATACGCGTGCTGCGGCTCGTGGTAAATCGCCGTCGCCGGCCCCATCTCCACGATGCGGCCGCCGTACATCACGTTGACGCGATCCGCGTACCGCGCCACGACGCCCAAGTTGTGGGTGATCACGATGACCGCGGTGCCCAGCTCCCGGCTCAGCCGGGCCATGACCTCAAGCACCTGCGCCTGAATCGTCACGTCCAGCGCCGTCGTCGGCTCGTCGGCCAGCAGAAGCTTGGGATCACAGGACAGCGCCATCGCGATCATCACGCGCTGGCGCATCCCGCCCGAGAATTGGTGCGGGTAGTCAAAGAGGCGCTCCTCCGCGGCGGGGATGCCGACCATGTGCAGGAGTTCGACGGCACGCGCATTGGCTTGCGACATTTTGAGGTGGAGGTGGAGCTGGAGCGCTTCAGTCAGCTGCCGCCCGATCGTGAGGACCGGGTTGAGGGAGGTCATCGGTTCCTGAAAGACCATCGCGATGTCGTTGCCGCGGATCTCGCGGATGCGCTGGTCGTCCACCTCGAGAATGTTCTCGCCGTCGAACCAGACCTCGCCCGCCACGATCTTGCCGGGCGGGTTGGGGATCAGGCGCATGAGTGAAAGGGCGCTGACGGACTTGCCGCTGCCGCTCTCGCCCACCAGCCCGAGCGTCTCCCCGGGCTGCATCTCGTAACTG
>JAPUIR010000195.1 GCA_027296805.1 Chloroflexota bacterium
GCCCCCCCCATCAGCCCCAGCACTTTCGTGATCGCCGCCGTCAAGGTCGTCTTGCCGTGATCCACGTGTCCGATCGTGCCCACGTTCACGTGCGGCTTCGTGCGTTCAAACTTTGCTCGCGCCATCGGCTCTCGACTCCCGGCACCCGCGTGGGTGCTGCTTACTCTGTACTTATGCCGTCTGTTTCGCCACGACCGCCGCGGAGACCTGAGCGTAGTGGTCAAACTCCATGCTGGATGTCGCGCGGCCCTGACTCATGGACCGCAAAGAGGTCGTGTAACCGAACGTCTCTGCGAGCGGGATCATCACGCGGATGATCTGGAGACTGCCTCGCGCCTCCATGCCTTGCACCTGTCCGCGGCGGCTCGTGGCATCTCCCAAGATATCCCCGAAGAACTCTTCGGGGGTGGAGATCTCCACCTTCATAATGGGCTCCAGCTGCACCGGGCTGGCCTTCGCCATTGCTTCCTTGAAGCAGATGCTGCCGGCGGTGCTGAAGGCGAGTTCGCTCGAGTCGACATCGTGGGCGGAGCCATCGACCAGTGTGACCTGGATGTCGACGACACCGTAGCCGCCCAGCACCCCGTTCTCTAGCGCGCCCCGGACACCCTTCTCGACGGCGGGGATGAACTGCTGCGGGATGGAACCCCCGCGGATGGAACTCGAGAACTCAAAGCCGGTACCGGGTGCGAGCGGCTCGATCGCGAGGACCACATGCGCGAACTGCCCGCGACCACCGGTCTGGCGCACAAAACGGGTCTCGTGCTGCGCGGACTTGCGAATCGTCTCCTTGTAGGCGACTTGTGGGCGCCCCACATTGCTGCCCACGCCGAACTCGCGCGTGAGCCGGTCCACGATCACTTCCAGGTGCAGCTCGCCCATCCCGGAAATGACGGTCTGGCCCGTCTCCTCGATGAAGGTGCTGCGGAAGGTAGGGTCCTCTTCGGACAGCTTGCGCAGCGCCTGCCCCATCTTGTCTTGGCCGCCCTTGTTCTTGGCCTCGATCGCGATCGAGATGACGGGCTCCGGGAACAGGATCTCTTCGAGCAGGATCGGCTCGTCGGGAGAGGTCAGGGTGTCTCCGGTGAAGGTGTCCTTCGGTCCCACGATGGCGGCGATGCCCCCCGCGTAGACGGCATCGACGTCTTCCCGCTCCTCGGCGTGCATGCGCAAGAGCCGTCCGACGCGCTCAGTTCGCCCGCGCGAGCTGTTGAAGATCGTATCGCCACTGTGGATCACACCGGAGTAGACGCGAACCCAGCCCAGCCGTCCCACGTAGGGATCGGTGATGATCTTGAAGCAGAGGGCGGTGAGCGGCTCGTCATCGTGCGGGCCGCGGGAGACCACCTCATCGGAGTCCACGCGGCGCCCTTCGACCGCCGGTACGTCCGCGGGCGAGGGGAGGTACTCGACGACGGCGTCCAGCAAGCGCCGCACACCCACGTTCTTGAGCGCGCTGCCGCAGAGGACGGGAGTGAACTCGTTGGCGATGGTGCCCCGACGGACGGCTCTCCGGATCTCGTCCTGGGAGAGCGCGTGGCCTTCGAGGTAGGAGATCATGACCTGTTCGTCGTGCTCCGCGATGCGTTCGATCATCGTCTCGCGCCAGCGTTCAGCGTCGTCCTTGAAGGCGTCCGGGATATCTCCCTCGACGGGCGGCTCATCCCGTTCGCCGCTGAAGAACCAGGCGCGCATGGCGATCAGGTCGATCACGCCCTGGAATTTCTCTTCGCTGCCGATGGGGATCTGGACGGGGACCGGCAAGCGGTCGAGTCGGTCGCGGATCATCTCCATCGTGCGCCAAAAGTCGGCGCCAACGCGGTCCATCTTGTTGACGAACGAGAGCCGCGGGACTTCGTACTTATCGGCTTGGCGCCAGACCGTCTCGGACTGCGGTTCGACGCCAGCCACGGCGTCGAAAACGACGACGCCGCCATCGAGCACGCGCAGGCTGCGCTCCACTTCGACGGTGAAATCGACGTGGCCGGGCGTGTCGATGATGTTGATGCGGTGGTTGTCCCAATCCACGGTCGTGGCGGCGGCGGCGATGGTAATGCCTCGCTCCCGCTCTTGGTCCATGAAGTCCATCACCGCCGTGCCCTCATGGACCTCGCCGAGCTTGTAGGTGCGCCCGGTGAAGTAGAGGATGCGTTCGGTCACGGTCGTTTTACCCGCATCGATGTGGGCGATGATGCCGATGTTGCGGACCCGTTCCAGCTCGACGTCGCGGGGCATGTCTCCCCGGGTTCCCTTTCTCGGGCGCGGAGCCCGAATAGCAAACGCACGCGATCCCTCGCGTGTGTGGATTTCCTTACCAGCGATAGTGAGCGAACGCGCGGTTCGCCTCGGCCATGCGGTGGGTGTCCTCGCGCCGCTTGACCGCGGTCCCGGTGTTGTTGAAGGCGTCCAGAATCTCCTCCGCCAGGCGGTCAGACATCGCCTTACCGCGGCGGGAGCGGGCGGAGCCCACGAGCCAGCGGATGGCGAGGGAGTTGCGCCGCTCTGCGCGGATCTCGATGGGCACCTGGTAGGTCGCGCCGCCAACACGTCGGGGCTTGACCTCCATCTGGGGGGTGATGTTGCGCAGGGCCTGGTTGAAGGCCTCCAGCGGGTCTTGTCGCAGCCGCTCTTCCACGCGGGCGAGGGCGTCGTACATGATCCGCTCGGCCGTGCCCTTCTTGCCGTTAAGCATGATCTTGTTGATCGCTTGCTGCACCGGCAACGAGTTGAACTTGGGATCGGCCGGCGTGTGTCGGCGCTCGGGACGGTTCCGCCGTGGCATACAAACAATCCTTCAAACGTCCCCGCGAGGGGAGGGCCGCAACGACCGCCTGCGGTCGATCCGGCTCCTGCGAACAACAATGATGAAGCGGCACTCCGGGGTGCCGCTGCATGGGATTTATCTATTCAGTGGCTGGACCTGCGGTCTTGCGGGTGCCGTACTTGGAGCGTCCGCGTCGACGATCCTGAACCCCCTGCGCGTCCAGCGCGCCGCGTACCACGTGGTAGCGCACGCCGGGCAGATCCTTCACACGGCCGCCCCGGATCAGCACCACGGAGTGCTCCTGGAGCGTGTGCCCCTCACCGGGAATGTAGGCCGTGACTTCGATGCCGTTGGTGAGCCGGACGCGGCAGACTTTGCGCAGCGCCGAGTTCGGCTTTTTGGGGGTCACTGTGCGCACGGCGGTACAGACGCCCCGTCGCTGGGGCGAGCCCTTGCCGAGGCGAGTCCGCCCCGTGAGGGAGTTGTGGATGAAGCGCAACGCCGGCGCCTTGGTCTTCTTTGTGACCGGCTTCCGACCCTTGCGGACTAGTTGATTGATGGTCGGCACTTGAAGCGTCCCGTTCATCCGCGCCCGGCCCTCGCCAGGCGATTCTCGTGTTCCATCTGGCGCGTGCGGGGGGAAATCCCCCGGAGACAACAGAAAAGGTCAAAGCCGGTCGCTGAACCAGGCCGCTCCAAGCGGTGGTCATCAGACGATGGCGGCTTCGACCCGAGTCCATCGAAGGCACAGGCCGTACAGAGACGCAGATTACGAACGCAGGGATCGCAGTGTCAAGCGAGGAAGACGCAATTTCGCGCCTGCTTAACAGACGTACCCGGGGCTTGGAGCGCGAAGAGGGCCGCTAGACCCCCGCGTACGAGTGCAAACCACTGATCCAGAGGTTCACGCCCAGGTAGGTGAAGAGCACCGCGACGAACCCCCCCACCACAATCCAGGAGCCTCGCGTGCCTCGCATCTGGCGCAATCCGCGCGTATGGAGGTAGACCGCGAAGATGAGTCCCGTCACGAGGGCGGCGGTCTCCTTCGGGTCCCAGCCCCAGTAGCGCCCCCAGGCGTCGTTGGCCCACCACGCACCCAGCGAGATGCCGATCGCCAGGAGAGGGAAGCCGACCAGGACCGTCTGGTAGGTCAACTCGTCGCAGCGCCGGGCGGAGGGCAGCCAGCCGTGCTTGCGACCCGTGTTCCCTTGCAGGATGTGCATGAGCGCAGCCGCGAAGGCCACCGCGAGCACGGCATACGAGAGCAACATGAACGAGACATGGATGGTCAGGATGGCGGGCGCCTGCAAGGCCGGCACCAACGTTTGCTGGCCCTCGCTGGGGAAGGCCAGGGCGCTGGCGAAGAGCCCGAACGCCACCGGCATTGCGAACGTCCCCAGCAGGCGCGAGTGATAGCGCCGCTCCAGCAGAACGTAGACCAGCGCGATCGCGACGCCGAAGGCCATGGAGAATTCGAAGAGGTTGCTGAACGGCGCATGATTGAGCGCGAGACTGCGGAAGATCAGCCCCAACGCCCCGAAGACGACCGCGGTCCAACTCGAGAAGGTGGCCATGCCAGCCAATGTGCTCGATCGACGCCGGGGCGCGGTCGGGCCGGCGGTGAGCGTAACGGTGCCAGCCGTCGTTGCCGCGGAGCGCGGCGCGACGATCAGCGCCGACCACCAAGGTTGACTGGCATAGAGCAGGTAAACCCCCGCGGAGATCCCAGCCGCCACGAACGCTGACCAGAGAAGGTAGAGGGCGAGATCTTCCATCTAGGCGCCCGCCTTCGCGTCTTCGGCGGGTTTTGCCGCCGTGCGGTCATCCGTCTGGGTCTCGGCCTCGGACTTGGCTTCTGACTGGGCCTCAGCGGCTTCCTTGGCCAGCTTCTTCAAGATGTCGCGCCGGTTCGGCGCGCTGAGGCCGCCGAAGTGCAGGCGCCGGAAGGACTCCGCCCAGGGGACCCGCCCCGCTTGGGCGGCCCGATCGCGCCCGCGATACAGCCGTTTCCGCCACTCCTCAGGCGACGCGGGCTGTACTTGGCTGGCATGACGGCGCAGCGCGTTGATCTTCTTGTCCAGCTGCGCGCTGACATCCACGAAGTAGTCCGGTTCGCGGCTACCGGCCAAGAGAATCGTGTTGACGCGATGCGGGGCCAGCCCCTCAGCCGCGTGCTCCGGAAAGTAGTGTGGGTTGCGCGCCAGCGGGAAAGCGGCGTCCAGCGCCACCAGGCCGACGGTGCGGTGGTCGCGGTGGTTGAAGCCGCGATACCCATCCCAAGTCATGAGGATCTGCGGCCGCACCTCACGCAAGGTGCGCACGATCAGTCCGCGCAACTCGGGGCCATCCTCGACGAACCCGTCCGGTACGCGGAGGAAGATGCAGCGGTCGACGCCCAGTTCGCGCGCGGCCGCCTCTTGCTCCGCTTCGCGCAGCGTGGCCAAGTCGTGGGACGCCAACGAGTCGTCCTTGGTCCCCTTGTCGCCGCTGGTGACCAGGCAGAACACGACCTCCCAGCCGTCCTCAGCCAGCACCGCGGCGGTGCCGCCGCACGTGAACTCGATGTCGTCCGGATGGGCCATGATCGCGAGGGCGCGGCGCGGCTCGCCGTCGGAGGCGTCGGAGGGCGGCGCGGTCGCCGCGTTGGGGGAAGAAGTCGTGCCGGCCATTGCTCGGTCAGTGTACCGAACGGAAGCACTTGGCTGGATACCCAGCGCGGCTTTCAGCGCATATCCAACGCGGCCTTCAGCCCGCGGGGCATCCCGTCGCCAAACCAGAGGCGTGCCTTTGGAGGAGGTCCTCGTAGACCTCCAGGATCTGGGCGCTGACACGGTCCCAACTGAAGCGACGTACAGACTCGGGAGCGGCCTCGCCGAAGCGGCGTCGGATGTCTTCGTTTTCGAGCAGGGCCTCGATCCGCTCGGCGAACGGCTCCGGGCAGCGCCACGAGAGGAGATACCCGGTGCGTCCGTCCTGCACCGTGTGTTGCAGCCCGCCGACGCGAGTCGCGATCACCGGCGTGCCGCAGGCCAGCGCTTCCACGGCAACCAGGCCGAAGCTCTCGTAGTAGGAGGGCATGACACAGACGTCCGCGGCGCGGTAGTAGGTGGGGAGCTCCGCGCGGGGCAAGGTGCCTACAAAGCGGACCCTGTCGGCGACGCCCACGGCTTCGGCCAACTCGCGCAGCTCCGCGATGTCGGCTGAGGCCGCGTCTCCACCCGCGACGATCGCCGTCAGCGGCTGATCGAGCTCCGTGACGGCGAGCGCCTGGATCAGGATGTCGACGCCCTTGAGCGGTTCAATGCGGCCGACGAACAAAACGAGTAGTTCCTCACCCAGATTGAGATCGCGTTTGGCCTGGGTGCGATCCCCAGGGCAGAAGCGTCCGAGATCGACGCCGGCCGGCACGATCGAGACGCAGTCGCGATGCGCTCCGTAGAGCTGGACC
>JAPUIR010000196.1 GCA_027296805.1 Chloroflexota bacterium
GACCGGAATCAGCGTCAAGCCTTTCTGCTCGAAGCCGTCGATCGCCTGCCGGATCTCACGCTTATGCAGTAGCAGCTTGCGGTCCCGCGTTGGCTCGTGGTTGAGGCGGTTGGCGGAGGCGTAGGGCGGAATGTTCGCGCCGACCAGGAGCAGCTCGTTGCCGTCGGGCCGGATGTAGGCCTCGGCGATGCTGCCCTTGCCCTCCCGCAGCGACTTGATCTCCGTGCCGAGCAGGACCAGACCCGCCTCGAAGCGCTGCGAGATGGCGTAGTCGTAGGTGGCGCGTCGATTGCGGGCCACGGTCAGGGAGCCCCCCTCCGCGGGGGACCGTTTGACGACCTTCTTCTTGGGGGTTCTGCGCCTGGCCATACAGCCAGTCTATCGCGACCGGCTGGGGCCTCCGTCGCGCCTCTTAGCCCAGCCCGCCCGAAGGTGGCGACGCCCCGCCGCGCAGGAACTCGATCGCAGCGAAGAGTTGCGCATCGCGGCGCGCTGTGAAGTCATCGTCGCTGAGGATCACCTCGATATCGGGAATCACACCGACGCCCTCGATCAGCTCGCCGTTCGGTGTGAGCCAGCGCGCGACGCTGACGTAGAGCACGCTGCCGTCCGAGAGAGTGCGAGGGATGTTGACCGTGCCCTTGCCCAGCGTTTGCTCACCGATCAACACCGCCCGCCCGTGGTCGCGTAGCGCCGCCGCCATCACCTCTGATCCCGACGCCGAACCTCCATCGACCAGGAGCACGACGCGCAGGTCCAACCCGGCGCCGCCGCGCGCAGCGGAGAAGTCGCGCGTAGAGCCGTCGCGGTCCACCTGTGTTAGCACCAGACCACCGTCGAGGAACTCGCCAGTCGTATCCACGGTCGCCGTCAGCAGCCCGCCGGGATTGCCGCGCAGGTCGATGATCACCGTATCCAGTCCTGCCGCCTCGACCGCCTGCAGCAGCGGCACCAGCTCGTCGCGCGTGCGCGAGGTGTACTGGGTGATGAGGATGTAGGCGATGTCGGTGACCACGTTGCCCAGGCGGTCCTGAATCTGGAGCGACTGCACACTCGGCACGATAATGTCGTCCCGGATGATCGTGAGCTCTTCCTCTCTGCCGTCGCGGTGTCGCACCATGATCACGACGGGAGTGCCGCGCTCGCCGCGAATGCGCGAGACCGCGAACTGAAGGCTCCAGCCTTCGGCCGACTCACCATCCACGGTCAGAATCAGATCGTCCGCCCGCATGCCCGCCGCTTCGGCCGGCGAGCCGCGGAACACGCTGCTAATGGTGACTCCCTCTGGCTGGAGGTTGACCGTCGCGCCGATCCCCTGGAAGACCCCAGAAATGTCCTCGCTGTTGAGCCGGAAATCCTCCGCCTCCAGGTATGCCGAGTGCGGGTCGTTGAGAGCGGCGACGATTCCGTTGATCGCCGCGGTGCGGAAGCGGTCCAGGTCTACCCGGTCCGGCTCCACGAAGTCGCGGTCCAGAATCGCGTAGACCTCGTCCAAGAGCGAGAAGCGGGAGTCGCGCTCGTCGAAGCGGACGTCGATCGCGGCGGGATCGACGCCCTGCGCCGTGGCGGCGCTGCGTACCTCGCGCGCCGAGAGGGCGGGCGCGTCGTCATCGATCAGGCCGGTCACCCCGACACCCAGTGCGAAGGCCGCGCCGGCCATGACCAGCACCAGGCTGAACAACATCAATCGATAGCGGCGAGGACTTGTCATAACGCTCCGCTCTGCGGCCTTATCGCATACCCGAAATCCAAACCGCCCCTGGCAATGATACGACCCCGGCGGCCGCCTGGCTGCATCGGCTCGGGGGCCGCTGGATCAGCGCACGGTCCATTCGATGTCCCAGCTTCCGCCGGCCTCCGTCGAAAGATTGCGCATAGTAAACGTGTAGCGCCCGCCGCTGAAGCCCGCCTTGAACCGGATCGTTCCCTCGATTGAGGGAGAGACCTCGCTCTGGAAGTCGGGCCCGGTCACCACCGCCTCGATGTTGGGAGTGCCGCCTCCGTCTACCGCGCTGAGTGCCCAGCGCACCTCGGAATTGCGTCCCGGATCGACGCGCATCCGCGTCTCCTGTTCCCCGCCCGGCTCCAGGGTGAACACGCGCAGTTCCGGCTCAGACACGCCGCCAAAGACGAGATTGGCGAAGATGATGACGAGAAAGAACGACGTGACGATCGACAGCGGCCAGCGGTAGCGCCCCGGCACATCCAGGTACCGTTGCCAAACGCGGCGGCGGAGGTCGGTCAGCGCGTCGCGCGGGCCTCGCATGCCAGCGAGCGTACGCGAGCAGGCGGGTGGTCGCTATCATCCCCGGGAGCGAAGCGCAGCCAAAGGAGAATCGACGATGACGGCAACCGTGGCGGGATACAGCCATGTCGCGATCTGTGTCTCGGACGTAGACAAGGCGCGGGACTTCTATAGCGGGACGCTGGGCCTGCCCGAGGCCGAACGACCCGACTTCGGTTTTCCCGGCGCCTGGTACCAGATCGGTCCCTTGCAACTGCACTTGATGCAGCGGGACGTCCCCGAGGGCGGCACCGGCATCGGCCCGCACTTCGCGCTCTGGATCCCCACCGACGAGTTCCAGGATTACGTCGAGCAGGTCCGCGACGGGGGCGGCTCGATCATGGTGGAGCCGAACCTGCTCGAGAGGGTTGGCGTCTGTGCCGAGTTTTGCATTGAGGCTGAGGGCATCATCATCGAGCTGAACGTCATTTGCGCCAAGGGCTAGCGACTCTCCCTGTCGCGCGGCTGCCTGCC
>JAPUIR010000197.1 GCA_027296805.1 Chloroflexota bacterium
GACGAGCTGTGAGACGCCCGCTTGCTGTGCGATCTGGGCGGCGCTGTGCACGTCGCAGTGACTGGCCTTGAAGGCGCTCCTGATCGCCTCCTGCATCTCCGCGGGTCTGCCCTCCACGAACGCGTCAATGGCGGTCCAGGAGAATGCCTCGTGGATCAGGACGTCGACGCCGTCGGCGAGCGGCACCATGATCTCAGGCGCGGGCCGGGTGTCGCCGCTGTAGACCAACGAGCGCCCGTCGGCGTCGAAGCGGCGGGCGAGACATTCGAGATAGTCGACGTGGGGGACCTCGCGGGTGGTCACCTGCCAGGGGCCGATCGCCTGTTCGTCGTCGGGGCGGGTGATCACAAGCTGGAGCTCGTCCATCTCCACGTGGTGGGCGGTGAGACGCGGCGAGCCGTTGGCATGCGCGTATTCGATGGCAACGGCGAGGTACTCGGTCGTCCCCAGGGGGCCGTAGACGGCGGGCATGTCTCGACGCTGGAAGGCCCGCCAGGCGAGCAGCTCCGCGATGCCGATGGCATGGTCCATGTGCAGGTGGCTGAAGATGACGGCCTGCACGTCGGTGTGCTCGATGCCCGCGCGGAGGAGTTGCTCCAGAACGCCTGGCCCGCAGTCGAGGAGGAGACTGGAGTCGCCGTGCGAGAGGTGGATGCCTGAGCCCGCCCGGGCCGGATTGTGGACGGCACCGCAGCCCGTCCCCGCGAAGGTGATGTGCACAGGCAACCCCCAGCCCGGTCTCAGTCGGTCCAGGCTATCGGGATCGGAATCGCAATGTCGTGAGAGCTACCCCGGCGGCGGTCGTGGCTGGGCGGCTGTATGCTCCCGCAACGACCAGAGAGGGAGGCTGTGATGGCGGCAGACGAAGCAATCCGGACGCATCTGCGCGAGATCGCGGCTCTTGCTGGAGTGGAGACGAGCGATGAGCAGCTGGAGGCGATCGCTGCACAAGTGGTGATGCTCATGCGCCGCTTCCCAGCGAGCAGCGGGGAGTGGTCGTTGGGTGAGATCGAACCGGCTTTCGGGCTGCCGATGCGGAAGGGGTAACCGTGGCCGTGGAACCGTACGCCCTGACGATCGTGGAGGCTGGCAAGGCGCTGCGGGACGGCAGCCTGACCTCGGCACAGCTGACGGAATCGGTGATCGCGCGGACGGACGCGACCGAGCCGTCGCTGAACGCGTTCATCACCCGCACGGACGACTTGGCCCGGGAGCAGGCTGCGGCCGCCGATGTCGAGTTGGCGGCCGGGCGCGACCGGGGCCCGTTGCACGGGATCCCATTCGCGCTCAAGGACCTGTACGACACGGCGGGCATCGCGACCACGGCTGGTTCAGGCTTTCTGCGCGACCGCGTTCCCCAAGAGGACGCCTTCAGCGTGCGCAAGCTGAAGCAGGCCGGCATCGTGTTGACGGGCAAGCTGGGGCTGCATGAGTTCGCCTTCGGGACGACGAGTACGAATCCGCACTTCGGCGCGGTTCACAATCCGTGGGACACGGCGTGCGTTCCCGGGGGCAGCAGTGGCGGCAGCGCCGCCGCGATCGTGGCTGGGTCCACGCTGGGGACCCTGGGCAGCGATACGGGCGGGTCGATCCGGATGCCGGCCGCGCTCTGCGGCTGCGTGGGTCTCATGCCCACGTACGGGCGCGTGAGCCGGTCGGGCGTGTTGCCGCTGTCGTGGACGCTCGATCACGTCGGTCCGTTGGCGCGCACAGTGGAGGACGCAGCACTGATCCTGAATGCGATCGCGGGGCACGACCCGGCCGATCCGGGCTCGTCGGATCTCCCGGTCGACGATTACACGAGCCAATTGGGGCGCGACCTGCGCGGCCTACGGGTGGGCGTGCCGCGCGAGCCGCTGTGGAGGGACCCGCAGCCGGCGGTCGCGGCGGCGTGTGAAACCGCGCTCGAGGTGCTGCGGGAGCAAGGGGCGACCGTCCAGGACGTGGAGCTGCCGCGGCTGAGCGATGTGGGGCGGCTGTCGATCATCACGGCGGAGGCGGCGGCCTATCACGAGGATTGGATCAGCAAGCATCCGGAGCTCTACGGCGACGATGTGCGGGCCGCGATCGAGATCGGACGTGGGGTGCCGGCGTCGGTCTACATTAACGACCAGCGCAAGCGACGGCTGCTGATCGAGGAGACGCGAGAGGTGCTGCGCTCGGTGGACGTCCTGGTCTCGCCGTCGACGCCGATCACCGCGCCCACGATCGAGGCGGGCGATCATCGCTACGAGCTGGCGCGCTACACGTCGCCCTACGACGTCACCGGCATCCCGGCGATCAGCGTGCCCTGCGGGTTCGACGAGGGCGGGCTGCCCATCGGTCTGATGATTGGGGGGCGTCACTTCGATGAGGTGACGATGTGTCGGGTGGCGCACGCCTACGAGCAGGCGGCGGGCTTCGATGGCAGCCGGGTGATGAGCTGAGCGGGTTTGCGCGCGTCGCGAGAAAAAAAACGGTTCGGGCAGTGTGGGAGGTGGGTCTCCAGATGGGAGGTGGCGGTGGGGTGGTCGGATCTGTAGCGGGGTTGTCGAACAGTCGCAGGGTTGTCGCACGCTTGTCGCAGGCTTGGGGCGGGGTCCCACGCTTGGCCGTTCTCTGTCGTCTGATAGAGGGATAAGATCCGCGTATCGCGTATATTAGCAGGGTTGGGAGAAGGCGTCGAGGCGGCTAGAGCGAGGCGAGGAAGTCCGCGACGGCGGCGTTGACGGGCTCTGCAGCTTCGATGACGAGGGCGTGTCCGGCGTCGGGGACGGTGACGATGGTGGAGTTGGGGATGGCGTCCCCGAGGATCGCGGCGTTGCCGAGCGGGACGATGCGATCGTCTTCGCCCAGGAGGATGAGTGCCGGGCACTCGAGTGCTGCGAGCTTCTCGAGGGGGTCGTAGATGAGGGCCGACTGCAACGGCCCCATCAGGGCGAGGGGTGGCGAGGGGTAGTCGCGGCGCTTTTCGATGACCGCCTCCAGCAGTTCCGGGTGTTCGTCGTGGTAGTCGCTGCCGAAGAGGACGTCTTGCAGTGCAGAGGCCGCCTGTTCGAGAGGGAGGGCCACGCCGCGCAGCATCGTCATCTGCGTTTCGCTGGGGATGGGCTCGCCCTTTATCCCGGCGGGGGTAGCGGCCAGGATCAGACCGCGGACCAACTCCGGCCGGTTGAGGGCGATCTCCATCGCGACCAAGCCACCCAGCGAGCTGCCGAAGAGGACGGCGGGCGCCGCTTCGAGCTGTTCGATCAGCGTGGCGGTGTCGAGGGCGAACTGGTCGATGCTGTAGCCCGCGACGGGCATGGAGGACTTGCCGACGCCGCGCTGGTCGAAGCGGATGACGCGATGGGTAGCGGCGAGGGCGTCGAACTGATGGGCCCACTGGTCCATGTCCATGAAGCCGCCGGCAATGAGGATGACGGCGTCGCCGGCGCCCGCCTCTTCGCAGGCCAGTTCGATCTCGCCCGCTTCGACCAACTGGATCGGCATCAGGTCGCTCCGTTTCCGGCCCTGCCCTGAGCCGAGTGCGGTTCAGTGTGGCGGACGGGCGCGATCATGACCACCGTACGGACGGGATGGGGCACTTGGGGTTCCCGCGGCGC
>JAPUIR010000198.1 GCA_027296805.1 Chloroflexota bacterium
CGCCACCCCGCGGCCATCGCGGAAGTGCATCCGCTCATCGACGATCTGCGCTCCGATCCCGGCGATGCGGGACCAGCCGAAGAGCGTCGTGTAGTACTCCATGTCCGTGAAACCCACGGCGCGCAGCAGCGTGCCGGAGACGAAGTCCACGTTGGGGTAGGGGTTCTGGATCTTTGGGTTCTCCATCAGCACCTTGGGCACGACGTGGCGCATGACCTTGACGATCTTGAAATATTTGTCGTCCGGCGCCAGCTCTTCGCCCAATTCGAACTCCACCTTTGCCCGCGGGTCTTCGCGCCGCAGGACGGCATGCCCGAAGCCGTAGATGAGTTCGCCACTCTCCAACCGCGCCCGGATCCGTCTCTCCGCCTCGTCTGGGTCACTCGTGCCGATCGACTCCACCATCTCGAAGCAGTCCTGCGTCGCGCGACCGTGGCGCGGCCCCGCCAGCCCGTTCATGGCGGACGCCATCGACTGGTAGACGTCGGCCAGCCCGGACGCGACGGCTTTCCCCGCGAAGGTCGAGAGATTGCCGCCGCCGTGGTCCATGTGCAGGTTGAAGTAGACGCGCAGCAATCGGATCTGTTTCGCGTGGTCGGCGCCGGGCATGTCCAGCATGTGGATGAAGTTCTCGACGTAGTCCAGGTCCGAGCGCGGGGCGATCGGCTCGCCCCAGCCCTCGCGAATGCGGAAGATCGCGGCCAGCACCACGGGCATCTTCGCCACGAGGTTCAGCGCGTCCTCCTTGTAGTCGCCGACCTTCTCCGTCATGCCCAGGAGCTGGATCGCCGTGCAAAACCACTCCATCGGATGTCCGGCGGCGGGCAGCTGGCGCAGCAGCTCGATCAAGGAGGGGTCCACGTCTTGGCGCGCTCTCAGATCCTCCCGAAAGGCCTCGAGCTCCTCGTCGGTGGGGAGCTCTTTGTTGAACAGGAGCGAGATCACCGAGGCCGGCGCCAGCTCCGCCAGATCCGCGATGGGGTAGCCGACATAGGACACACCCTCCTCCGGATCGACCATGCTGGTCCAGCACGTCCCAACCGGGAACCCGCGCAGCCCGGTATCGAGCTTCTCTGCTGTCACTTCGAATTCCACTAGCGGCATGTCGACCATGGCCTCGGGCTCCTTCAAGTACACGGGCACCCACGGCCCGCCAGCGCCGGATCAGGAAAGGCGCTATCCCTCGATGGACTCCACGCGGAACTGGAGCGACCCAGCCGGTACGACGACTTGCACTTCGTCGCCCACCGCCCGGCCAACCAGTGCCTCCCCCACGGGGCTGGCGGCCGAGATCCGGCCCGCCGCGGCATCCACCTCATTCTGGCTCACGAGAGTGTATTCAACAGGCCCATCAGTCTCAAGGTTCATTAACCGGACGGTGGAGCCCAGGTGGACGCGATCTGAATCCGCCGCCGTATGCCGCTCCACGACTACCGAGTGCCCGATCTGATGATCGAGGTCCCGGATCCGCGCCTCCAGCATCGCCTGCGCGTCCCGCGCCGCGTCCAGCGGGGCGTTCTCGCGGAAGTCTTTGTCCGCCATCGCCGCCGCGAGATCGGCCTGGATATTGGGGCGCTCCGAGCGCAGCCGCTCCAAGTCCTCCTTCGCCACCCGCAGCCCCTCCTCCGTCATCTCGACGATCTCCTCATCGACGACGGCCTTGGACTTGCTCTTCAGTTTCAGCGCCGACTTCTTGACGCGCAGATGCACACCCAGGTTGGTCCCCGTCCAGGAACGCTTCTTGGCGTGCGCGAAGAAAGCCTTCACGGGCAGCAGGCGGTCCGCCAGGTTCGCGGCGTTGTTGCCCACCGCGTCCTGAAACAGTGTCATCTCGTGGGCGCTGATCTCGACGATCTCGCGGGTGGGGCCGTACCAAGAGACGAAGCGGGTGAGCGCCACCCGCTCATGCTGCTCCAACTTGTCTCCCGCTACGCCAAGGTAGGCCGAGACCGCGCGCTCCAAGGTGAGGACGTCGCCTCCATCCTCGGACTCGTCGCCCTCCGGCCCCTCGATAATCTCAAGCTCTTCGACATCGCCCTGGGAAGTGGAAACTGACGGTGCCATCGAGCCCTCCAGTGGGTGCCTGCGTATGGTAGATATTCGGCCTGGTCTGGTTCAATGCATTCGGAGCGATCCGCCGCAGGTTCTCCTGGGCGCACTCTCATCGTACGCTCCCAACTGCCTCGCGGCAGCGACCCGCGTCCGCGCGCTAGCCTCCGCATACGGGATCGCACCCGACCCTAGGGGGCTCCCCCGAATCTATGAGCTGTCGATGACCGCTGACCCCGGCCTGCCGGACATCCTTTCCCACGCCTTGAGCGAGGCCGGCCTCAACGTGGGCGACGAGCGGTTCGCTCTCCTGCGGCAGTTTCTGAACCACCTCCTGGAGGCCAACCAGACGCTCAACCTCACCCGCGACGCCGAGCCGGTGCTTGCCGTCGAGCGGCATGTGGTGGAGCCGCTGGCGGCCTGGCGCGCGGTCGAGTCCATGCTCCCTGCAGGTGCGTTGATCGATGTCGGCTCCGGGGGCGGCGCACCGGGCCTGCCGATCGCCATCGTCGCCCCGGATCGCCCCGTCACTCTGCTCGAAACCCGGGAACGCA
Organism: Chloroflexota bacterium; assembly: GCA_027296805.1. GTDB lineage: Bacteria > Chloroflexota > Dehalococcoidia > Bin125 > Bin125 > JAPUIR01. The sequence goes on from JAPUIR010000198.1 coordinate 2,604, forward strand.
AGGCGGCCTATCTCCAAGAGAGCGTCGCCGCCCTGGGCCTGAAGAACGTCACGGTGCACCACGGTCGCGCCGAGGAATACGCCAAGGGGGCGGGCCGTGAGCGTTTCGCCGTGGCGTTGGTACGCGCCTTGGCCCGGCTCCCGATCGCGGTCGAGGTGCTGCTCCCGTTCGTCGAGTCCGGCGGCAGCTGCGTCTTTTTCGCGGGTCCCAGCGTCGAAGAGCAGCTCGCGGCCGCGACGGGCGTCGCGCAGCGGGTGGGCGGCGCAGCGCCCAAGGTCCAGGCCGTGTCCTGGCCTGGCTCCAGCCGCGACCTGCGCCTGGTTACGATCGCCAAGCTCACTCCCTCCCCGGCGCGCTACCCGCGCAGCGTGCGCCGGCTCAAGAAAGACCTAGCCCGAGCCCGTCGCACCCCCCGCAC
>JAPUIR010000199.1 GCA_027296805.1 Chloroflexota bacterium
AATCCGTCGGCGCCGACTACACCCTGCTCGACGAACTCGCGCGCGCCTACTGGCAGGTCGACGAGTACCCCGAAAAGAGCGACGACGCCAACGCCGTCGTCGTCCGCATCAAGCCCAACCACCAGGCCTCGATGGGCTGACCCGGCCCGCAAAGCGTCGCTTCCGTAGCGACGCTCCACCGTTGCCACCCGATCCGCCGCCGGCCTCGTACCCCTGCCCGCCCCTGCCTCCACCGCGTCTCGTGTAGCGAGCGTGCGGGGGTCTTAGGGGGTGCAGCCCCCTGTCCGGAGTACAGCCGGGCGGGTGGCAGCAGAGAAGCTCTTCTCTCCAGCGTGATCGCAGCCTTCCGCGCGTCTCCACGCCCTCACATCGAGATCCTCGGCACGCCCACTCACAGTCGCGGAGCCGAACCGCATGGCACCCGCAACACTGGTCTAAAGCCCCCCCATGGGATAGCCTCGCCTTCGCTCCGCGCCACGACGGCCGGGTTCGTCGGCTTGGCGCCGAGTTCAACTGTGCCCCACCTCAACTGATCCATTCAAGGAGTGCACCATGGACCTCGGCCTTTCCGAAGAACAGGAAATGCTCAAGAACTTCGCCCGGGATTTCCTCGAGAAGGAGTGCCCCGAGAAGCTCGTCCGTGAGATGGAAGAGGACGAGCGCGGTTACACCGACGCGCTCTGGCAGGGCATGGCCAACCAGGGTTGGCAGGGGCTCATCATTGAGGATGAGCACGGCGGCACCGGCATGACCTTCCTGGACCTCTGTGTCCTGCTGGAGGAGTTCGGCCGCGCGCTCGTGCCCGGCCCCTTCATCGGCACCGTCCTCGGTGGCGCCTTCATCCAGGCCGTCGGCAGCGACGAACAGAAGAAGGAACTCCTGCCCAAGATCGCCAGCGGTGAGGCGATCGTCACCTTCGCCCTGACCGAGCCCAGCGCCCGCTTCGACGCGGAGGGCGTGGAGCTGACCGCGACCAAGGACGGCGGCGACTTCGTGCTCAACGGCACCAAGCTCTTCGTGCCCGACGCCCACGTCTCCGATCACCTCATCGTCGTCGCCCGCGAGCCCGGCAGCTCGGGCGAGAGCGGCATCTCGCTGTTCCTCGTCGACGGCAAGGCCGACGGCGTCACCTCCACCGTGCTCAAGACCATCGCCTCCGACAAGCAATGCGAGGTCACCTTCGAGAACGTGAAGGTCCCCGCCAGCGCGCTGCTCGGCCCCGAAGGCGAGGGCTGGGGCATCGTCCACGCGGCCAAGCGCTACTACACCGTCGCCTACTGCGCCTACCTCGTTGGGCTGGCCCAGCGCGATTTCGAGATCAGCGTCGAGTACGCCAAGGAGCGCATCCAGTTCGGACGGCCCATCGGCTCCTTCCAGGCGATCCAGCACAAGGCCGCCGACATGGTCACCGACGTCGATGGCTCTCGCTTCATCATGTACCGCGCCGCCTGGGCGGTCAGCGAGGAAGAGGAAGACGCCGACCTCCAGGTCAGCATGGCCAAAGCCTGGTGCTCCGACGCCACCCGTCGCGTCGTCGCCCACGGGCAGCAGATTCACGGCGGCATCGGCTTCACCAAGGAGTACATCATCCAGCTCTACTTCCGCCGTCAGAAGATGGCCGAACTCATGTGGGGCGACGGCGACTACCACCGCGAGAAGGTCGCCGAACTGCTGGAGATCTAGTTCCGAAAGCTTCGCGGGCGCAAGGCCCGTTCATCGCAGCGGGGTGTCCAGACACCCCTGAGGCCCTCCCTTGGGAGGGCCTCGTTCTTGCTGGGCGCGGAAGCTCAGAGCCACGACGACCCTGGCATCGTCGTCACGATCGCACCGGGCCGGATCGACTTTTCGTGCGGCCGTGTGCAGCCGTGTGCTATCCATGACCACGCCCTGCAACCAGCTCGCGAAGGAGCGACCATGCCGCGCGACGTCAGCTCATACAACGTCTACGCCCAGATCCAGGCCCAGCCCGCTGAACTGGAACGACTCCTGCACGCACCCGAGCCCGTCGAGGAGGCCGCCGCGCTGCTCCGCAATGCGTCGCGCGTCTTCAGCGTCGGCATCGGCACCGCCTTCAATGAGGCGCTGAGCGGCGCCTACCTCCTCCGCGCCGCTGGGCTCGACGCCAACGCCTGGCAGTCCTCCGACTTCGCCTCCTACGGCCCCACTCTGACCGAGAGCGACAGCGGCCTCGTCTTCTCCCACACCGGCAACAAGGGCGTCTCCCGCGAGGCCCTCGCCCGCCTCGATGCCAGCCCGGCCTCCTCCGTCTGGATCGGCGGCATCGAGGCCAAGCCGAACCCCGCCAGCGTCACGCTGCGCACCGTCACCCCGGAGACGGCGGCCCCCTACACCGTTTCGCACACCACCGCCCTGCTGCTCGCCGCCCGAATCGCGGACGCGGTCCAGAGCGGCGCGGTCGGCGACCTCGCGGCGGTCCCGGCCGCGGTCGGCGAGGCCCTCGCCCTGGAGCAGAAGGCGCAAGAGTTGGCCGTGGCCTGGAAGGACAGCCCCGCCCTTGTCGCCGTCGGCGCCGGTCCCCAGGAGCCCAGCGCGCACGAGGCCGGCATCAAGATCGACGAGGCCGCCTGGATGCGCACAAAGGGCTACGGAATGGAGTACTTCCTCCACGGCCCCCAGGCCCAGGTGCAGCCCGGCGACGGCCTGATCGTCTTCGCCACCCCCGGCGCAGGCTTGGCACGCAGCCTCGAAGTCGCCCAGTTCGGCCTCGACGTCGGCGCACCCGTAGCCTGGATCGCCCCCCTGCCCGGACCGAAGGGCGTCGTCGACTTCGTGGTCCCCGACGTCGGTGAGCAGCTCGCGCCCATCGTCCAGGTCGTCGCAACACAGCTCATCGCCGTCCACCTCGCCAGCCAACGAGATCTCGACGCCGACAAGTTCCGCCTCGACGATCCGCCATTCCGCGCCGCGTTCGAGCGCTACACCCTCTAGGGCTCGGGCGGGCGCCGTCGCGAGAGCCAGACCCGGTAGCTCACTCCACCCAGGATCAGGGCACCGGCCATCCCACCCACCGCCGCCCAGACCCAAGCCGGAATTTCGTCGTCGTCGTCCGCCGCCCTCTGCACTGGGTGCCCCGTCGAGTGCGCGAACTCCGCCTCGCGCACTGCGGGCGTGCCGCCTTCGTCCCCTTCATCCACGACACCCGCGTCGGGCCCAGCGAGCACCCCCGGCACGATCAGGAGCATCGCCAGCGATGCGGCCACGAGGGCGAGGGGACGAGTGAGGAATCGCATGTGCGCCATTGTCGGGCTCACCGTCCTGATGCGGTAGGCCCGGTAGCCGCGCGCACCTGAGCCGGATGCTGGACGCGGGCCGCGCAGCGCCGATAGCCTCGCTCTATGACTCAACAGCGAGAGCAGAAACGACGCGCACGCAAGTCGCAGATCGCCACCTTCGCCCGCCCCGACGCCGACACGTTCGTACTGCGGACCTTTTGGTCCCCGCTTCCAAGCTGGATCTACGGCACCGGCTCGGCCGCGATCATCGCCGGCATCGCCGCGCTCGCGGGACTCGCCACCGGCAGTAGTGGCTCCGATATCCAGACCGTCGCCCTCTTCGCCGCCGTCGTCGGCTACTTCGCGGGCGCGATCGGCTGGGCGATCGTGGGCGTGGCGGGCGGCGACCGTCTCGAAGTCAGCTTCAATCGCCGTGAGGACATCGGCCACGTCGAGCAATCGCTGTTCTGGATCTGGCGGCGCAGCTGGACCTTCGAGCTCGACGAGATCTACCGCCTCCACGTCTGGGCCAAGCGGGGCCGCTTCCTCTTCAAGCTCTCGCGGACGGAGATCGTCGATCTGACCTTCGCCAACGACGACGAGAGCGCCAAACTCGGCCTGCTCAACCTCGGCCGCTACCCCACCGAAATCGAAGGCATGGAGGTGGGCACGGAGCTGAAGAACTTCCTCGACATCCCCATCTCCCGCAATCCGCCCGAGAAGTAGCGTTGACCATCTCCACCGCGGAGACCATCGAGCGCTTCCGCGAACGAGCCGTCACGCTCCCCCCTTGGCTCCAGGCCCACATCGGCCGCGTCGTTTCCGAAGGCCGCCGCCTCGCCCAGATCCATGAGATCGACGTCAAACGCGTCCAGGCCGGCGCCTGGGGCCACGATCTCCACCGCGCGGACCGTGTCGACCAACTGCTGGCCGGCGCCACCCAGTTCGGCCTGGAGCCCAGCTTGGAAGAACAGACTGCCCCCATCCTCCTCCACGGCCCCCTCGCCGCCGCCGAGGCGGAGCAGGCCTGGGGCCTCACCGACCCTGACATCCTCGAAGCGATCCGCTGGCACACCGTCGCCCGCCCCAACCTCTCGGCCGTCGCCCTCGCCGTCTTCGTCGCCGACAAGATCGAGCCGCAGAAGATCGAAGCCAACCCGGCCCTCTTGCCCATCCGCGCGCTCGCCCAGCACGACCTCCCCACCGCCATGGCGGCCCTGCTCGATCAGATCCTCCTGGCCCAGATCGCCAACGGCCTCGTCGTCCATCCCGCTACGGCGCGGGCCCGCACGCACTACCTCGCCGAACTCGCGCGGCGGCCGCCCGCGGGGAGCGGCTAGACCCAGCAGCGGCAGTAGAACACCTGTGCGTGTATAGTTGGCCACATGGATGAGAACCCATCCGACTCCCCTCCGGACGACGCCCCGGACGACACTCCAGCCCCAGACGAGATCCCGTCTCCGTCCGACGAGAATCCCGACCCCAGCTCCGAGATCGAGCTGCACGATCTACCGGACAACTCCGGGCTTCGTCTGATCGGCGCCGCCGAGGGCGAGGAAGACCGCGTCGACCGCTCTCTCCGGCCCTCCCGGCTCGACGAGTTCGTCGGCCAAGCCGCCGTCAAAGAGGCCCTCGACATCGCGATCAGCGCTGCCCAGGAGCGCCGCGAACCGCTCGACCACGCCCTCTTCTACGGACCACCCGGGCTGGGCAAGACCACCCTGGCCCGCATCATCTCCGCCGAGATGGGCGTCAGCCTGCGCACGACGTCCGGTCCCGCCCTCGCTCGCGCCGGCGACCTCGCCGCCATCCTCAACTCGCTCCAGGAACACGACGTCCTCTTCATCGACGAGGTCCACCGCATCCCGCGCGGCATCGAAGAGGTGCTCTACCCCGCGATGGAGGACTTCGCACTCGACATCATGATGGGCAAGGGCCCCGGCGCCCGGCCGCTCCGGCTTACCCTCAAACCCTTCACCCTGATCGCCGCCACCACCCGCTACGCCCTGCTCAGCTCACCGCTGCGAGACCGCTTCGGCGTGGTGCACCGCCTCGACTTCTATTCCGCCTCCGAGCTCAAGGGGCTCGTGCTGCGCAACGCCGCCAAGCTCAATGTCCAGATCACCGACGACGGAGCCGACACCCTCGCCCGTCGATCCCGCGGCACGCCACGCATCGCCAACCGACTGCTGCGCCGGGTCCGGGACTACGCCCAGGTCCGCGCCGACGGCGTCATCACCTCGCCCGTCTGCGGCGACGCCCTGCGCCAGCTCCAGATCGATGAGCTCGGCCTCGATGAGCGCGACCGTGAACTCCTGCGCGCCATCGCCGAGCGCTTCGGCGGCGGCCCCGTGGGCCTCGACACGCTGTCCGCCTCCATCGCCGAAGAGACCGACACCGTGATGGACGTCTACGAGCCGTTTCTCTTGCAACTCGGCTTCCTGGAGCGCACCCCTCGCGGTCGCATCGCCACGGCCGCCGCTTACGCCCACCTTGGCCTGGACCGTGACGCGCCCGCCACCACCCGCTCCCTCTTCCGCAGCGACGACTGACCGCGATCCGCTAGTCCCCACCCGCCGGCGCCAGCGCCGGTCCCGTGCGCGCTCGCTGTCGCATCCGCTCCAGCACCGCCAGCGCCTCCGACTCGTCGAACGCGTCCTCGTCGTGTTGCGCGTAAGTCATCTCGTAGAGATTGGCGTAGTAGCCCCCACTGGCCAGCAACTCCTCGTGGCTGCCCTGCTCCACGATCCGGCCCGCATCCATCACCACGATCCGATCGACTGACCGGATCGTGCTCAGCCGGTGCGCGATCACAAAGGATGTCCGCCCCTCCATCACCCGCGCGATCGCCCGCTGAATCAGCGCCTCCGTCTGCGAGTCCACGTTTGCCGTCGCCTCGTCCAGGATCAGGATGCGCGGGTTCGAGAGGATCGCCCGCGCGAACGCCAACAACTGCCGTTGCCCCACCGAGAGGTTCTGTCCACGCTCGTTGAGGTACGTTTCGTAGCCGTTCTCCAGGCGCATGATCCATTCGTGCGCGCCCACCACCCGCGCCGCCTCGACCACTTCCTCGTGCGTCGCGTCCAGCCGTCCATAGCGGATGTTGTCCAGCACCGACCCCGTGTAGAGGAACGCGTCCTGCAACACGACGCCCATCCGCTTCGTGACCGATCGCCGCGCGATGTCCCGCACGTCGTGCCC
>JAPUIR010000002.1 GCA_027296805.1 Chloroflexota bacterium
TCTCCGAAACGCTGGCGATCCGTGGCTACGACATGCCGGCCGAGATGTTCCTGGAGGAGACGTACTCATGATCGGACCCATCCTCGCCGCCGTTCTCTCTGCGATGGCGGTCATGGCCTTGGTCAGCGTGCTGTCCGGCGAGCTCGGAATGACTCGCCGGCGGGCCCTGGAGCGGGCGATGCGGATTCGCTCCGCGCCTGATCAGGGAAACGTGACCGTGCCGCCGCCCACGACGACCAGTCTGATGCGCCGTGACGCCTACGCCGGCAACGAAAGCATCAGCGCCTTCTTCCGCAAGTTCGACTGGGCGCGCCGCCGGGCCGAGCTGATGGATCGGGCCAACTTGCCTCTCAAGGTCAGCGAATACCTGCTGATCATCGGCGTCGCGACGGTGCTCGTCGCTTTGGCGCTGATCGCGTTGACCGGGTTCTTGCCGGCCGGGCTGGTCGGCGGCCTGGGCGTCATCCTGGTCGGCGAGGTGTACCTACACCGCCGCGCCAACGCTCGCATCAACAAGTTCAATGAACAGCTGCCCACGGCGCTGCAGATGATGGCGGTTTCCCTGCAATCGGGCTTCAGCATCTCCGATGCCATCCGCACGGTGGCGCAAGACTTGGATGCGCCGCTGTCCACGGAGTTCTCCCGCATTTTGGACGAGAGCCGCGCGGGGGGATCGTTTGAGGACAGCCTGCACCGCTTGCATGAGCGGATCGACACGCCGGACCTGCAGATCGCGATCCAGGCGTTGACCGTGCACGCCCGTGTTGGGGGAAACCTTGGCGAGATTCTGGAGCAGGTCGCGGTCACGATGCGAGAGCGTGAGGAGCTCCGCCGCGAGATCCGCTCCCTGACCGCCCAAGAGCGAATCAGTGCCTACATCGTGGCCCTGCTCCCCGTCTGGGTGCTGGGAATGATGTTCTTCGCGTCGAGAGAGACGGTGGAGATCCTCTGGACCACCAGCACCGGGCATTTGATGGTGCTGGCCGCCCTCTGCTTCGAGGTCGTGGGCCTCATCCTGACCAAGCGCGTTACCAAGGTGGAGGTCTAGCCATGACGGAGCTGATTCCCGCGATTCTCGTGGCGGGCGCGATCTTCCTCGCGTTCTACGCCCTCGCCACGCCGGCTGCACGCGGCCGCGTGCAAGCCCGGCTCGACCGTTTGGGCCGGGCCGAGGCGATGACCGGGCGCGAGCAGGAGTTGTCCCAGCCCTTCTTTCAACGCGTCGCGCGGCCCGGACTGCGGGCGCTGCGGTTCGGCGTCTCCCGGGCGCTGCCCACCTCGATCAGCGACGACCTGGAGGCACGGATCCGGCGCGCGGGTGATCCGATCAGTCTGCACGGGTTCGTGCTGGCGCAGATCGCCGCTGTCGGCATCGCTGTCATCGTGGTTGTGATGGGCCTGACGCTGGACCTGACCCGTATCTTCACGGCTGGCTTCGTGCTCGGGGGCGTCGGCATCGTCGCGGTGCCGATCGTCCTGCTCGGCAACAGCGCAGCGAACCGTCGGAAAGCGATGCAGCTCGCGCTGCCCGACGCGGCCGACCTCATCGTGACGATGGTCGAGGCAGGCATGAGCATCGATGCCGCCCTCAGCAAGGTCGCGTTGGAGACCGATGGGCCACTGTCCGACGAGATCGAGTTCGCGATGCGGGAGATGACCCTGGGTCGCGCGCGCAGGGACGCTCTCCTGGGCCTGGCGGAACGCGCGCAAGTCCCAGAGGTCCGCACGTTCATCCAGGCGATCGTTCACGCCCAGGCGACGGGTGTGCCGCTGGCGCGGGTCCTCCGCACCCAATCCCGAGAGATTCGGCTCAAGAAGCGTCAGCGGGCGGAAGAGTCCGCACGCAAGGCGCCGGTCAAGGTTCTCCTGGTGATGATCTTGTTCATCATGCCGGCGCTGATGATCACGTTGCTCGGTCCGGCGCTCTACAACTCGCGCGACTTTCTCTAGCAGGCGGGCGGCCTCGGGCCGCCGGAAGGATGTCCGCCTCATGACCCGTATGTTTTTGTATGCCTATTGCCGCGCTCTCCAGCTTCGTGAAGAGGAAGAGGGCCTCACGATACTCGCGTATGCCCTCGGCGCCGCCGCGGTGGTGGTGCCCCTCGCCATCCTCATGATCGGGTTCGGGGATGGTGCGGTCCAGAAGGCAGCAGACGGCTTGAATAGCCCCGTTCCCTGATCCCCTAGATGACCGCCCGCCTCTTGAGCTGACCGAGACGCAGGGCGGGTAGGTGGTGCTCGACCACCTCCTCAGCCGTACGGCGAGGAAGGTGGTCAGGTCACATGGAGCCCAGACCTTTCGCTCCCTCCCGATTCCTGTAGGTCCTTCACTTTTCCTCGTTCTTTCTGACGCACGCATACGTTCCAGTCCCTGGACTTCGCTGACGAGGGTCTGTTCGGCAAGATGGCCACCGCCACGGCGGCGGAGGGCGTCACCGACGGCGACCCGTCGTGGTACAGCGCCGCGGCGGCCCCCGGTGATGACACGCCGCTGGCCGACGTCGCAGTCGCCATCGACATCGAGCTGTTCACGAACGGTGTGGACGCGGATTTGCCGGCGCAGGCCGTGGGGATTCCGAGCGGCAACGCCGTGAACTGGTCCTACCGGGTGACGAACGAGGGACCGGAAGCACTCACGGACATCACGGTCGTCGACGACAACGGGACGCCCGATGACCCCAGCGATGACATAACGATCGTGACCGGCGTCTTCCTCGACAGCGGGGCGACGGTCGTCTTCACTGCCCAGGGCACCGCTGTGGTGGGATTGTTCGGCAACATCGCGGTGGTGGTCAGCGCGGAGGGCGCGACGGACTTCGATCCCAGCCACTACATCGCCAGCCTCACTCCGGTCCCGCCCCCGACCCAGCTGCCCAACGGCGGGACCGGCGGTCTCGCGCGGACCGCGTCGGACGGCTGGATCGCGTACCTGTGGGCGACGGTGGCGGGCCTCGGTGCCCTGGGGCTGCTGACTTGGTACGGCCGCCGGCGGTTCAACTGATTCTCGACTCCCGTGGCGGGGACTCACGAAAGGGCGACTGCCAGATGGCGGCCGCCCTTTCGCCATCTCCGGACCGCTTTGGCATTTTCGCTCCCTAGGCTTAGGACTTTCCCCGATACGGTCCGCTGGCTTCCCGTACGAATCTTGGAGTGCAGGGAAAGATTCAGGGAGTCTCGATGGCTTGGACGCACCACGTTCGCTTCCGTCTCATCCTGGCCGCTGTGGTTCTCGTCGGCGTGTTCGGCGCCTGGCTGTCGACCAGCGACTCCGCGCAAGCGGGAGTCGGATTCGAGCGGGTTTTACTGCAGGCCGGATCGAACCAGATCGTGTACCGCGGGCCGGCGCTTCCGGCCCAGCTGATCGCCGATCAGATCCCAGGCCTGGTCTCGCTCTACCACTGGGACTCCGCCACGCAGCGCCATGACGTGGTGCACCCCACGCTGTCGGCGCCCGCGCAAGACTGGACTGTGCAGACCGGCGACGTGCTCTGGCTGTCCGTGGGGCTCGCCACCGCCTGGGAGATGCCCACCTTCGGCGGCGTGGCCTCCCTCGATCTATACGCGGGCTGGAACGTCTACGGCTGGCCGGAGGGCGTCGATTCCGCCGCCGCCGTCCTGCAGCCGCAAGCCGACCGCATTGAGGGCATCTGGTTGCGGGACGTGGACAGCGGCCGCTTCAGGGTTTACACCCCGGACGACCCGACCTCGGCGGGGGCACTCGATCTCCTGCGACCGAACGTCGCATTCTGGCTCCTCCTTTCGGAAGGCGCGCCGGTTTCGTTGATCTTCGATCCGACGACGGCGCCCCAGCTCCAGTTCGCCACCAGCACACTCAACAGCCTGACGCCTGTCGCGTCCGACAGCACGGAGGTGGAGCGAGCCGTCGTTCACCTGCAAACGACGACGCTCGCGGGCTCCGGCTTCATCGTGGAGGACGGGCTGATTCTGACGGCGGCGCACATCGTTCAGGGCTTCGAGTTCGTCACGGTGCGCTTCTTTTCCGGCGAACGGGTTCACGGCACCGTGGAGGGCGTGGACGTCCGTTTCGACCTGGCGCTGGTGCGGGTGGATGAGATGCCCGCGAATACCCGCCGCCTCGATTGGACGAGCGCCGGTTTTCCAGGCCTGACCACGCCGATCTGGGCTTGGGGCTTCCCGTTGGAAGGCAACCTGATGAAGTCGGGCTACTCAGCGTCGGTGTCGGTGAGCGGTGGCTTCGTGTCCGCGATTCGCGAGCGGGACGGAGTGTCCTTCTTGCAGACAGATGCCGCGATGAACGCCGGGAACAGTGGTGGGCCGATCACCTTGACCAACGGGCTGGTGATCGGGCTCGCGTCGGCCTCTTTCGCGGTGGGTGGAAACGATACTGAGGGCATCAACTTCGCGATCAACCTGGTCGTGCATCGGGACGCCGTCGCCGCTCTGGTGGCTGGGGATTAGCTGGTTCGGGTCGTCCCGCCTCGCGGGGGCTCCGTGCCCTTCGCCGTCAGCGACAGCCAGCGACCGCTCGCTTCCAACAGATCGCTACAGATCTGCATCAACTCGTCCGGGATGACCGTCACTTCGATTTCAGCACGGAGATACTCTTCCAGGCGATCCAGGACTTGTTCGACCTGTCCGTCGATCGGCGGGGGAATGCGGTGGCTCGGCGCGAAGCTGAGTGCGAGTGATCCCCCGCCGTGTTCGCGCTGCAGATGCTCGCGAGCGATGACGATGCCGTCGGCTTGGGTTTTGGCGGGCGTCAGGGGGCCGCAGAGGTCACAGGCGCTGCGGTACTCGTGGCTGCTGAAGCGAAGGACCCGGACCTGCGCGTCGCTCGCCATCGCCTCACTCCAAAAGATTCAGAACTGAACATATTGTATTGCGATTCGGGCGAGGGCTGTCGGCGTGAGTTTCCAGGCCGCGCCCCAACCCTCAATCCCGACACCGCACCGGCGCCCCGCGAACAGCGGTTCCCATCTGGAGGCGGGGTCGGAGGGCGGGATCCGATGCGGTCCAGTGGCACCGGTGCGGGCAGTGGTGGAGGCGCCGGGCGAACTCCTACGGGCTCGAAGTACTTAACAGAACGCGGCGATCTCGTTAGCCTGTGGCCTGCTGGACCTGGATACGGAAAGGTGGGGGACCTTGCCGCAAGAGCACTGGGTGTGCCCACGCTGTTCGCACGTGGGTCCGGCCCATACATTCAAACTTGTCGGGACCTTTGTGCCAGGGTGGACGTCCTCGTCGCGCCGCCGTCGCTGCCCCGACTGCCAGGCCGCCGAGGTCGTGAGGACGTTTACCAAGCTCCGGTCGGCTCCGGCTAGCCGCGCCTAACGCGAAGCCTGATCCCGCCCTCTGGATTGGACCTCTGGTCGATGGGTGCGTCCTCTCCCCCGCTGGACAGCGTCACAGCGGTCCACCTCACCTCGTCTACTGATCAAGGCGGACCATCATGCTGCAATGCATCATCTGTCGAGTCGCGACGAACATTCTCCTGCTGGAGCTGCGGGAGCCGCTCTGCCCCGAATGCCTACGGGCGACGGAAGAAGTCAACCTCCGCAGCAGGTTCCTTCCTCGCCGCGTGGATCTTAGAGATCCGCTCTCTGGCGACTCCTTGTAGGATCTCCGGCCCCGCAACGCCGAATCTGTCCGCGCGTGGCGTCACACGTGGGGCACCCGAAGTGTCTACTGCCTGACCCGGAGTGTGTTCGGTTGCAGAGGAGTTCTTCGTGAAGGTCATTGCGGGGATCGTCGTACTGGTGGTGGCGATCATCGGGCTGATGCTGGGCTCCATCGATCGCAACACCGATCCGATCAGCGGCGATCGCCAGTCGATTACGGAACGTATCGAGGACTTCGTCGAGTGACCTTGAAGCAGGCCGATCACCACGCTGCACGCAGGGCCGCCCGTCAGGCCAGCCTGTATGACGGCTGGAGCGCGCCGCTCGTCCGCTGGGTGCGCCGGGCGGCATCGCGGCTGACGGCGCGGGTATCGCGCCGGGTGAGCTAGATCTCGACCCACAGCCAGGCGTTGAAGTGTTCCCTGATTTACAGAGCAAGCGTCACGCTTGCCGAGCTGTGCGGTCTATCGATCGGATCCGCTTGCCTGGGGTGTCAGCCAGCCTGGCACCATCCTTGAGCAGCCCCGGGCGGGCGTGTTTCCTCCCTTTCTCACGCGCATCCAGCCTCTGGAGGTCCGCCGTCACCGGTGGGCCAGCGCGCGATCCGTCGCTTCAGGGGTTTGGAATCCTTACCCCAGGCCCGCCCCCATTGATCGCTTCTTGGTCCGTCCCGCGCGGGGGACGGTTGTTACGCCCGTTGCCTTTGCCCGGCTTCTCGTCGGCGCCCCCGCTTTCACCGCAAGCTCCGACCGCGACCATCTCCGCCTCGAAGTCGATACAGACTTCTAGCTCGCTCTTGTTGCCGTCCCAGCCCGTTTCGTCGGCCTCCGCCACGCGACCGCCAGGATTCACGGTGATTCGCAAGACGTAGGTGCCGTTCGCCGTGAGCCCGTCCACGTCGATCCACTGACCGGGCAGGCTGTAGCCGTAGCGGTCGCCCCAGCCCACGGACATCCCCTGCCGTAGGGCGCCACAGGTGCGGTACTCGGCTTTCTTGGGAGCCCCCGGGAGCTTCGTGTCGATGCGAGTGGTGTCAATGATGCAGAACGTCGTTTTGCTGCCATGGCGGCGGTGTGCCGCGTCTGGGTCGGTGGGGTCGGAGAGGGTGTACTTCGCGTAGTCCGCGAAGTGGAAGTGGTTGTGGCCGTCGTCCCAGACGAAATTCTCGGCACCCAGGGGGTCGGCGTCCGGATCCCATGTTCCGTCCGAAAGTTTGAAGTGTTGAGACACCTTGTGTAGGTTGCCGTCGGCGGGGGGATGCTGCGCGGCTCGAAGCTCCAGGGGCCCGGCTCCGTCGTTGTAGCTGACGGCGCTGAAGCGGATCACGGTATGTGTGGTGCCGTCGATCGTTGCCGTGCCGAAGCGAACGTCTTGGGCGGGCATCGCGTGGAGATTGGGCAGCAGTCGCGAGGGCGCTGCCCCAGCGTCCCCGCTCAGGCCGAACGCCGTCACGATCGCCAGGGCCACTGCAAGCCCGCCCGCCCGTCCGACCCGGCACAGTCCCTGCAGAGACGGTTGCGGGATGAGCATGGGAACTCTCCGGCCGGGACCCTAACACAGTCGCGAACCACTTCATTCACGCATTGAGGCAAGGGAAATGACTCGCCTCGTCCGAATTATCCGCATGGCGCTGTAACAAACGCGGCCTTTCCGGCCATGTTCCAGGTGAAGGGTTGTACGCGGCGACTCGATGGAGGCCCCATGCGGCTGCTCTCCCGACGGCGGCAGAAGAACGACCGGCTCGACCTTGAGTCGAAGCTTGGTGCTTGGGCGTCGGATCGCGGCTCGGTTCCCGACGCGACGGCGGATGGTCGCCAGCGCGCGCGGGCGCGCATCGTCGTGCTCTTCGCCGAGGCACCCGCAGCGTACGGACTACGCCAGCGCGTCATCCGCTCGACCATGGCGCTGAGCGCGTTCGGCGGTTGGACGGCGCTCGCGGGGCTGGCGATGGCTCACAAGGCAGTAGCGGTGGGTGTCGTGGCGAGCGTGGTGGTGGC
>JAPUIR010000020.1 GCA_027296805.1 Chloroflexota bacterium
TCGAGTGTGTAGGTGGATGTCGTCATGGGTTGCTCCCAACGTCCTGCGCTACTTGATCGACGCCGCTACCTCGTCGATCGCGGCGATCGCCTCGTCCAGCCGATCCCGCTGACGCTCCGGCGGCTCCAGTGCGCGCAGCGCGGCCAGCTCCTTGCGGGCCGCCAGCAGCGATGCGTTGGTCTGCACGCGCTGGTTCTCATCGTCCACGACCCAGGGCGCGTTGGCGCGCCAGGCGGCGACCCGCTGCGCCCAGGCGGGACGCGTGCCGCGCAGCGAAACGAGGCCTTCGGGCGTGAGGTAGAGCTCGCCGTCGTGGTTGAGCAGCAGGCGGCGGTCGGCGAGGCTCGCCACGGTCGCGCTGATCTCGCGCGCGCTGAACGACTCCTGCAGCGCTTCGATCAGATCCGATGTCGCGACGGGGAGCTGGAAATCGCCCACCACGCCGGCGCGATCGGGGCCCTCGATCACGTAGCGCACGATGACTTGTTCCAGCGGGTCCAGGGTGGAACGTCCGAGCACCTGCCGCAGCCGCCGGCCGCCGGCGGTGCGTTGCGTGGCGCGGGATCGTTCTCCCATCATGTTGCGGGTCGACGTCAGCCGCTCCCGCAATCCGAGCGCCGCGTCCGAACTGGCAAGACCGCGCACGCGGCCGCCGACGCGCCCGCTACTGCGCTCGGCAGGCGACTTCTCGTCGCCGGCTCCAAGACGATCCGCGGCCGCTTCGCGCAGGCTCTGCGTCAGCGCGCGGACACCGTCGAAGGAGGGCATCGTTCCGCGCGCGAGCCGCAGCAGCGAGACCGGTGTTTCACTCCAGCCGGCTCCACTCCGACTGGTCTCACTCCACTCGGCCCCACCCCAACTGGAAGGCGATCGAAAAGACATGAAACCCACCATCCTGGGGGCAGCCTAGTGGATTCAGAGACCGCTGTCGGCGGCGTGGCCGGCGCAGGGGTCGTTGGGCCCGGTTGCGCGATCAGCGCCCGCGCGCCGTCATGCTGCACTCCTCCTGCACCAGGTCGGCGAGCCCTACCAAACGGGGAAGGGTTCTGTCGCCAAACGCACGCTTCGTGGCGCCCTCAGGTCGTACATTCTGGAACTAAGCAGTCGGCGCCATCGTTGCGCTGGATGACACCCTTGTGCTGGATGATTAGGTCTCCCGGCTCAGCCCTCAGGACTCAGCCCTCAGCACTTGGCCTTCAGGAAAGAGCTTCGCCCCATGCCTCTGATTCAACGCCTACCGCACCGCCTTTGGCTGCTGGCACTGGCCACGATCCTCTTGGCCTTCTTTGCCACGGGCCTGGGCACGAGCCAGGCGCAGCTCGACCCCGAGAACGCGGTGATCCAGGATCTCGCCGAGCGCTCCGATGTTGACGCTTCCGAGGTCGATGTGACCCGGCTCGACGCGGTGACCTGGAACGACGCTTGTCTTGGCGCCGCTGACTCGGACGAGCTCTGCGCCCAGGTTCTCACCGACGGCTGGGTGATCTGGATCTCCGACGGCAGCGGGGTCTTCCGCTATCACACCAACTTGGATGGCTCGGCGCTGCGGCTGGCGGCCAGCGGCCTGACCTTGGATGAGGCCAGCAGCGCGAAGCTGCCGGAGGGTGCGGTCGGTCGTCCGACCGCGCGCCCGGAACCTTTCGAAGAGGAGCCCGACGGGCCCGTCCTGGTGCTGCAACCCGGCGTGGGCACGGTGTCGGAGTTCCTTGACGGCCTTGACGCGGCGGGCGTGCCTGCCGCATTGCGCGAGATCGCGATCACGCGGGCGGAGATCCCCGTTTCCAGCGCCGGCCAGATCGGTGCCGACGGCACCACGATTGAGGTCTACGACCTGGGCTCCGAGGCAGCGGCTGAGATGCTGCTGAACACCCTGCGTTCCGAGGGCTCAGTGTTGTCGGCCAATGTGACCTACTGGGTCACGGGCCAGATCGCCATCGTTCTCACGGAGGCTCCCTCGCACCCGGATCTCCAAGACACGATCAGCAGCATCGTCGGCCCGCCCGCTCTACTCACGATCGCGACGCTGCCACCGCCCAGCACGGACACCAGCGGCGGTGACGGCGAACTCGTGCCTGAGGTGCTGCCCAGCACCGGCACGGGCGGCGTTGGAGATCGGTCCAGCGGCATCTCCGCCTGGCTCTGGATTGCCATCAGCGGCGGCTTCACCCTCTTAGTGGCGATCGGCCTGGTGGGGGCGGGGCTGCGTCTCTCGCGCCGTCCGCGCTAGCGGGGAGAGAGCCCGCGGCTGGGCCCCACCGCGTCCTAGGACCTCGTGCGGGGATCGACTAGCCTTCCCGGACCGATCCACGTCGATCCTGGAAGGCAAATCATGGTCAAAGTCATCCTGCAGGTCTATCCGATGATTCGCGCCGAGAGCGAAGAGGAGCGCATCGCGCTGCGGCCGATCGGGCGCAACGTGGAGCGGTACCAAGAAGCCATACGCGGGTTGCACGACATCGTCCAGGCCGCCGACGATCTCGGCATCTGGGGTGTGGCGCCCATCGAGCACCACTTCCACTCCGAGGGCTATGAGGTGGGTCCGGCGCCCGGCGTGATGGACGCCTACTGGGCCGCGATCACGTAGCAGATCCGCGTCGGTCAGCTGGGTTACGTCATGACCACACAGAACCCGATCCGCGTCGCGGAAGAGATCGCCGTGCTCGACCACCTCTCACAGGGGCGCTGCTTCGCGGGCTTCGCCCGCGGCTACCAGGACCGCTGGACGAACGTGATCGGGCAGCACTTCGGCACCGTCGCCACCCACTCCGACGGGGGCGAGGCGGACAAGCTCAACCGCGAGATGTTCCAAGAGCACGTGGAGATGGTGATCCAGGCCTGGACCCAGGAGACGATCGAGCGCAATACGAAGGGCTGGCAGATCCCTTACCCCTACGACGACGGCATCGACTGGTGGATGTCCCACACCACCCAGCGGCTCGGGGCGCCGGGCGAGATCGGCAGCGACGGCATGCTGCGGCGTGTGTCGGTGGTCCCCGCTCCGTACACCCAGCCGCACCCACCGGTGTT
>JAPUIR010000200.1 GCA_027296805.1 Chloroflexota bacterium
CGATGCCGTAGCGGTCGCGCACCTTCTCCACGGAGTCGTAGCGCACGGTGTCGCGCTGGTAGGGGCGGTACATGAGCACGGAGACGCCGGGCCGCACGAGTTGGACGAGATCACTGTCGAGGGTGGCGATCCAGGTCTCGATATCTTCGCTCGCCGCCTCATCGGCCAGCGTGGCGAGGACGTCGTCGGCCTCGAAGCCGGGCACCTCATACATGGGGATGTTGAAGGCACGCATGACCTCTTTGCAGCGCTCGATCTGCGGCGGCAGGTCCTCCGGGATCTCGCGCCGATGCGCCTTATACGATGCATCCGCCTCATGGCGAAAAGTCGGTCCCTTGGCGTCCATCGCGACGGCCAGGTGGGTGGGCTTGAGCTCATCGAGCACCCGCAACATCGTGTTGACGAAGCCGTAGACCGCCGTCACCACCTCCCCGCTGCGGCGCACCACCAAAGGCTCGCGCACCGCGAAATAGGCCCGGTAGATGATGCCATGACCATCGAGAATGACGAGCCGGGGCACGGGCTGCTTGGGCGTCGCTGGGTCGCTCTTCTTGGGGCTCACGGGGCGAGTATAGATGGAGCGCCGCAGGGTGCCCGGCGCACCTGTGGCGCACTGTGGCTAGCGCATTGGGCTAGCGCAGAGGCAGCTCAAGATCGACGCCGTTCCCCACCCGCACCGCCTGCGGCGAACAGCGATCGCAGGTCAGGTTCAGCTCGAGCAGCTGCGACGGCCGCAGCCGGACGCCGACCCAGGCCACCTCCCCGTCGGCGAGGTCGAACGCGATCACGCGCCTGCCCGCGCCGGGCACTCCCCCAGTGCGCAGCGTCCCGACTTGGCGAACCCCGCTCTCGTTCACGACCCGAATGTCGGTCCGCTGGGTGACGGGATCGCCGGCGACGGCGATGAAGACGATTGCGCGCTGCCCCGCCGCGAGTCCAACCGTCGTCGTTGCGCAGCCGCTACAGCTGGTCCGAAAGACGGCCAGCTCGGATCCGAGATCGAGGACGACGGTGAGGACCTCCTCGCTCGGCACCGTCTCGATTTGGGCGGACACCGTCTCCCCGGTCTCGTCGACCCGCTCCAACCGAACAATGCGCGAGCTCTCTGTGAAATTGAGCAGGGTCAGGAATGTGGGCTCGTCCGGCGGCACCTGCGGCTGGAGGCCCGCCTCGGCGGAGGACGAGCCAAACGTCCCCGCCGCCCATACGAGCGTCGCCGTCGTCAACAGCAGTCCCGCGACAAGCCCCGCTGATCGAAACACTTGCTGCCTCCGTTCGCAGCATGCTGCGGCGGTTCGAGGCCTGAATCAAGGCGGGGCCGCCGTAACAGAACTACTGTTCTGGGATGAATCCCGATGTTACACTGACCAACCGACCGACCCCACCCCACCGCGCCGCGAAGGAGCTGCCGAGTGCCCCTGGACCAGATTGTTGTCCGTGGCGCGCGGGAGCACAATCTTAAGAACATCGACGTCGCGATCCCGCGCGACAAGCTGGTCGTGATCACTGGAATCTCCGGCTCTGGCAAGTCCTCGCTCGCATTCGACACGATCTATGCCGAGGGCCAGCGCCGTTACGTCGAGTCCCTGTCCGCCTACGCCCGCCAGTTTCTCGGCCAGATGGACAAACCCGACGTCGACTACATCGAAGGCCTCTCGCCGGCAATCTCGATCGACCAGAAGTCAGGCAGTCGCAATCCGCGCTCCACCGTGGGCACGGTGACCGAGATCTACGACTACCTGCGCCTGCTCTTCGCGCGGGCGGGACGGCCGCACTGTCCCGTCTGCGGCAAGCCCATCGCCGTGCAAACGGTAGAGCAGATGGTGGACAGCTTGAGGAAGATCGAGCCGGGCAGCCGGCTCATGTTGCTGGCGCCGATCATCAAGGACCGCAAAGGGGAGCACGTCCAGGTCCTCGCGGACGCGCGCCAAAGCGGCTTTGTGCGGGTACGGGTGGATGGCGAGGTCTTCTCGCTGGACGACGAGATCAGCCTGGAGAAGAACAAGCGCCACACGATCGACATCGTCGTGGATCGCGTGATCCTGCCCAGCGGCGACGACGAAGAAGAGATGAAAGCGACCGAAGGCCGCCTGGCGGACAGCGTGGAACAGGCACTCAAACTCGGCGGTGGGCTGCTCCGGGTCGCCGTCTCGGACGAGCCGGAGGACCGGGTCTACTCGGAAGCGCTCGCCTGCCCCGACGACATGATCGCGTTCGGCGAGATCGAACCGCGCAACTTCTCCTTCAACTCGCCCCACGGGGCCTGTGCGTCCTGCACCGGCTTGGGCGTGCGTATGGAGGTCGACCCCGACCTCGTCGTCCCGGACTACTCCCGCACCGTCGCGGAGGGGGCGATCGATCCTTGGGCGCGCGCGACCACCTCGGGCACCTGGTACGCGCGGGTCCTGGAAGGTGTCCTGGAGACGCTGGGTTCCGGCACCGACATCCCACTCAACGAGATGCCGGCCAACGTGCTCGATGCGATCCTGCACGGCCTCGACGAGCCGGTCACGATCACCTACACGAACCATCGCGGCCGCGAGCGGACCTACGAGGCCAACTACGAGGGCGTGATCAACAACCTCACGCGGCGCCACAAAGAGACCGACTCGGAGTGGATGCGGCAGGAGATCGAGCGCTACATGGCCGCCGTCCCCTGCCCCGATTGCCAGGGGCGGCGCCTCAAGCCGGAGGCGCTCTCCGTGCTGATCGACGGCCAAAACATTGTGGACCTGACGTCGCTTTCGATTGCGGATTCGCATCGTTGGGTCGAAGGGCTGTCGTCCAAAAAGACCCCGTTGAACGCGCGCGAGCAGACGATCGCCAGCCAGATCCTGAAGGAGATCCGCGACCGCTTGACCTTCCTGCTCGACGTGGGGCTGGACTATCTGACCCTGGACCGTTCCGCAGGATCACTGAGCAGCGGAGAGGCGCAACGGATCCGTTTGGCGACGCAGATCGGTTCATCGCTCATGGGCGTGCTCTACGTCTGCGATGAGCCATCGATCGGCTTGCACCCCCTGGACGGCCAACGCCTGATCCAAACCCTCTACCGCCTGCGAGACCTGGGGAACACCGTCCTCATCGTGGAACACGACGAGGCGACCATGATCGCCGCGGACCACCTGGTGGACATGGGCCCCGGCGCGGGCGAGCAGGGCGGCCACATCGTCTCGCAGGGCACGCCCAAACAAATCATGAAGGACCGCAACTCGCTGACCGGACAATATCTCAGCGGACGGCTCCAGATCCCGATGCCCCCGGGACGCCGCCCGGGCAGCGGCGACTCGATCTGGGTGCGGGGGGCGTCGGAACACAACTTGCGAGACATCGACGTCGAGTTCCCGCTGGGCAAGTTCATCTGCGTGACCGGGGTCTCGGGCTCAGGCAAAAGCACCCTGGTCAACGAAATCCTCTATCGCAAGACAGCGCAGCTCTTGCACCGGGCCAAAGACAAGCCGGGAGCCGTGCGGCTGATCCAAGGGCTCGGACACATCGACAAGGTGATCGATATCGATCAGTCGGCGATCGGGCGCACCCCTCGCTCGAACCCGGCCACGTATACCGGAACCTTCACGCCCATCCGTGAACTCTTCGCATCGGTGCCGGAGGCACGCATGCGCGGCTACAAGGCCGGGCGATTCTCGTTCAACGTAAAGGGCGGCCGCTGCGAGGCCTGTAAGGGCGACGGCTACAACAACATCGAGATGCAGTTCCTGCCCGACGTCACGGTGCCCTGCGACGTCTGTCACGGCGCGCGCTACAACCGTGAAGCGCTCGACATCCACTACAAGGATTTCACTATCGCGCAGGTCCTCGCCATGACCGTGGACGAGGCGGCCGTATTGTTCGATGCGAACCCCGGCATCCGCCGCAAGCTCAAGACGATTCAGGCCGTGGGACTGGGGTACATCACCCTGGGTCAGCCCGCCACCACGCTCTCAGGTGGGGAGGCGCAGCGCGTCAAGCTGAGCACGGAACTCTCCAAGCGCAGCACTGGCCGCACGCTCTACATCCTGGACGAACCAACGACCGGCCTCTCCTTCAAGGATGTGGAGGCCCTGCTCGGGGTACTCCAACGGCTGGTCGACGAGGGCAACACCGTGATCGTGATCGAGCATCACATGGACGTGATCAAGAACGCGGACCATGTCATCGATCTGGGTCCGGAGGGCGGAGAGCGCGGAGGCGCCTTGGTCGCGAGCGGAACCCCCGAAGAGATCGCCGCAAATCCGGATTCGTACACCGGTCGATTCCTGCGCAAGACGCTGGCGAAGCACGGCCGGGGCGCTGCGGTAGCAGACCCGAACGGCAAGCGACCTCGCGGCAAGCGCGCGGCTGGCCGAAGCGCCGCAAAGCCCGGATCGAACGGGGCCAGCGGCAGGGCCGGCACGAAGCGCAAGCGCAAGGTTCGCAAGGCGAAGGCGGCCGCGAAATAGGTTCGCCCGGGGGCGACCGGAACGGGCTCCGTGCTCTGGTTTCACTCCGGGCCGGGACATTTCCTGTACCCAGTTGCGGACACCCCGATCGACCTATATAAGAGGGGAGGCGCAACGCAGCGCTCAACGCCAAGCACGCGAGCGAAGCGGCGCGCAGCGGGAGGTAAACGAAGACCAATGACCTACATCATCACCGAGCCGTGCATTGATGTGAAGGATCAGTCCTGCGTGGAAGTCTGCCCGGTGGACTGCATCCACAGCGACGAAGAAGACCGCATCCTCTACATCAATCCCGATGAATGCATCGACTGCGGCGCTTGTGAGCCGGCCTGCCCCGTCACCGCGATCTTCGCGGAAGACGACGTGCCGGACGAGTGGAGCGCCTTCATCGAGGTCAACATCGGCTGGTTCGACGACAAGGAGACCGCCCGCGCGAAGGTCGTGGAGCTGGCCCCCTAGCTCTCTCCACCGGCACCCCACGGGGCAAGTCGTTTTCACAGGTACTGCCCGGTCTCCGGCCGGGCAGTTGCTCGCCCATCCCGGAGCCTGTCGCGGAAGACCCTACCGGCGCGGGTCGACGTTCTCCCGGCGCCAGCGCACTCCCAGCTCCGGATCCAGATCGACTACGAGGACCCAGCCGGCGCGGGTGTTGGCGTCGGAGATGGGCATGGGCGCACCGGAGTACACGGCCGGCACGTCCCCGCTCGTAACGTCCGCGTGTGGCTCCCAGTGGCCCAGCGCGACGTAGTCCCACTCGCTGCCGTTGATCTCCTCCGCTTCGATCAGCATCGAGCGATGCGCGTCCGCCTCGGAGCGCACGAAGTGTCCGTGGGCCATTGCCACATGCCAGGCGTCGTGTTGGCGCGGCGGCAGGCCTTGGAGCGGTCGGAAGTGCCAGTCGGACTCGTCGTAGCCGCGTCCCCAGACAACGAGGTCCAGCTCCTCGAGATGTAGGACCCGGCCGTCCCGCTCCAGGATGAAGTGCAGATTGTCCACACCCTGTAGGTCGTGGCGTTCATAGATCGAGCGCTCGCCCAGCGTGTCGTGGTTGCCGTTGATCGCAATCACGGGCGTGGGCGCGACGGAGGCGACCTGCTCCAAGAACCACTCCACGGTCTCCGGCCGCACGCGTGAGGAGTCGAACACATCGCCCACGATCAGGAGCGCGTCGGCCTGGTGCTCCTGCGTCGCGGCGAGCACCCGCAGAAAGGTCTCACGGAAGAGCTCCCGCCGCTCCTCCCAATGGTCGCTGTCGCCACCGACGTAAGGATCGAGGTGGATGTCCGAGCTATGAATGAGGCGAAGCGGTTGACGCATACGAGCTCTGTCCTCGATCGCTGCGCTAGAAGCCCAGCTTCTCTCGGATCGCCGCCGGCAGCTCCGGGATCGCCACCCGGATCTGCTCCTGCGTGTCGCGATCGCGAATCGTCGCCGCGTTGTCCTCCAACGACTCGAAGTCCACGGTCACACAGAGCGGCGTGCCCACCTCATCCTGCCGACGGTAGCGGCGGCCGATGCTCTGCGTGTCGTCGTACTGGGTCGCCCAATGCGGGCGCAGGAGGTCCCAAACCTCGCCCGCCAGATTGGCGACGGGCTCCTTGCGGCTGAGCGGCAGCACCGCGACCTTCACGGGCGCGAGGCGTGGGTGCAGCTTGAGGATGACGCGTTCGTCGCCCTTCTCATCCGGCTCCACGTGGTAGGCGTCGACCAGGAAGGCGAGCACGCTTCGATCGACGCCCGCCGCCGGCTCCACGACATGGGGCACCACGTGCTCGTTGGTCTCACTGTCGAAGTAGCTCAGCTTGCGGCCGCTGGCCTCACTGTGAACCGTGAGGTCGAAGTCGGTGCGATTGGCGATGCCTTCCAGCTCGTCCCAGCCCCAGGGGAAGCGGTACTGGATATCCGTCGTCCCGGCCGAGTAGTGCGAGAGCTTCTCCGCCGGATGCTCATCGCGCCGGAGGTGCTCCGGGTGAATGCCCAGGTCGATGTACCACTGCTCGCGGATATCGATCCAGCGGCGGTACCACTCGTCCGAGGTCTCCGGCTGCACGAAGAACTCCATCTCCATCTGCTCGAACTCGCGCGTGCGGAAAATGAAGTTGCCGGGCGTGATCTCGTTGCGAAATGATTTGCCCTGCTGGGCGATACCGAACGGCAGCCGGCGGCGGGTCGTGGTGAGCACGTTCTCGAAGTTCACGAAGATGCCCTGCGCCGTCTCCGGTCGCAGATACGCCGTCGCCGCGTCCTCTTCCACCGGCCCCACGAACGTCTTGAACATGAGGTTGAACTGGCGCGCCTCCGTCATCGAGCCGCGAGCACCGCAGTTGGGGCAGGTCTCACCCTCCAGGTGGTCCGCGCGGAAGCGCGACTTACATTCGCGGCAGTCCACGAGCGGATCGTGGAAGTTCGTCAGGTGGCCACTGGTCTCCCAGACCTTCGGCGCCATGAGGATGGCCGCGTCCAGGCCCACGATGTCGCGCCGGTCGCGCACCATCGACTTCCACCACGCGTCCTTGACGTTTCGCTTCAGCTCAACACCCAGTGGACCGTAGTCCCAGGTGGAAGCGAAACCCCCGTAGATCTCGCTGCTGGGAAAGACGAACCCGCGTCGTTTGGCGAGCGAGACGAGCGTGTCCATATCGACGCCGGGGGAAGCGGTGCTCTCGGTCATGGGATGGCCCTCGTGCTGGCGGGGATTTGAAGCGCCAGGGTCTGTCTTCGACGCTATCAAGCGATGCCCAGGCGGACAATCTCTCGCTTCGCTCGCGCCCGCGCCCAGCCAACCCTCGCGAAGCCCTATCATTGCCCCACTCGCGGCAGGTCGATCCGGTTCGGACCTGGCGAGCGGAAGGGGTTCTGCGAGCGGCGATGCGTTTCCTCATCGGCTTGACCTTCGGCCTTGCGCTGGGCGCGGTAGCGACCGCCTTGCTGACGGGTGCGTCCGGCGAGGCGCTGCTCGGCTCCGTCCGCTCGGGAGGCGGACGCTCCGCAGGCCCCGGCGCCTAGTTCCGCATCGCCATGAAACTCATCTTCATGATCGTCGAGTCGTCTGATGCCGACGTCTTGTCGGACGAACTGCTCGGCGCCGGACATCAGGTCACCAAACTGGGCAGCACGGGTGGCTTCCTGCGGCGGCACAGCAACACCCTCATCTCCGGCGTGGAGGACGACGTCGTGGATGACGTGCTGGCGATCGCGCGTCGGGTGACGCAGTCGCGCGAGGAGCTCGCCCCGATCCGTCCACTGCCCTTCCTGGGGGAGCTGGACCTGGCACGCGAACCCGCGACGATCCGTCGCGGTGGCGCCGTGATCTGGGTAGTGCCGGTCGATCGGTTCGAGAAGCTGTAGTTAGGCGCTGGTCGCCCGAAGCGGCTCCGCTTGCACCGGTTCTGCCCCCAGCACTTCAAAAAACACCTGAACCAGATACGAGTCCCACTGAGAGCCCGCACCCGCCTGGACGACGGACAGCGCATCCTCCGGGGAGAGCTGGTTGCGATAGGGGCGTGGAGAGGTCATCGCGACGTACGCGTCGGCCAGGGAGAGTAACCCTGCCTCCAGGGGAATTGCCG
Organism: Chloroflexota bacterium; assembly: GCA_027296805.1. Lineage (GTDB taxonomy): Bacteria > Chloroflexota > Dehalococcoidia > Bin125 > Bin125 > JAPUIR01. The sequence goes on from JAPUIR010000200.1 coordinate 8,009, forward strand.
CCCCCGACAGCATCTCCGGGTAACCTCGCCCATCGATCCGCTCATGATGCGCGCCAACCCAATGAGCGGCAGGCTCCAGGACAGCAATACGTGAAATGATCTCCGCCGAGAAGGCGGGGTGGAAGCGCATTCGCTTCATCTCGTCCAAGGACAGCAGGTCCGGCTTGCCCAGGATGCGACCGGGCACGCCGAATGTGCCGACATCGTTCCAGAGCGCGGCCAGCGCGAGCCGCTGAGCGCGCTCACCCTCGATGCCGAGTTGATCGGCCATGGCGGTGACGTACCCCACGACACGTCCCGCGCGGCCGAGCTGGTGTCCGGCCTTGGAGTCCGCCAGGTCCGCGACAGCCTGGCTGAAGCCGCGCAGCAGTGCACCGCTGGGCGGGATGCTCTCCGGCGCCTCGGCGATGAGGCGGCGGCCGACAGCGTCGTCGTACAGGCCCAGCCAGAACACGTCGTCATCGGCCAGCCCACGCAGCGCCTCGGCGATCTCGGGCTGAATCTCGCGGCCCGCCCAGCGTCGGATGAGGGCACGACCCTCAGAGCGGGCACTGAGCGGGTTCGACTCAGCGGAGACGACGCAGTCGAACAAGTCCGCCGCGCGCACGATGCGACCCTCCAGCGGGATATCTTCGCCGCGTCGTGAGGCCGGATAGCCGCTCCCGTCCCAGTTCTCGTGGCTGGCCTGGACGGCAGCCCGGGTGCCCTCCGGGAACCAGGGGTGTCCCAAGAGAGCGGACCCATTCGCGACGTGCGCCCGCAGAACTCGTGTCGCCTGCCGGATCTGATCCGGGGGCACCTCCGCCGCTGTGAGATCGGAGAGCGGTGCGAAGCCGAAGATCAGCTCCTCGTCCAAGCCGGCGGAACGGGCCAGCGCGGACGCGGCGCTGGGCACACCGACGTCGTGCAGGAGGGCGCCGTAGAACACAGCTCGGCGCTCCGCCGTGCTGCAATCGAGTTCGTCGGCCAGTAAGCCAGCGATATAGGTCAGCTTGACCGCGTGGCCCGGCTCACGGCCTTCGGCCGCGTCCAGCGCGTACGAGAAGGCGGTCGCCAGCTCCGGCAGCGACGCGCGCAAGCCGATCGTCGCGGGCGGCGCCGATGCGTAATCGGTCGGTGGCACCTGTTCTCCTCCCAGCTCCGCGCGATCCATCGCGCGGCGCAGAGCCCATGCGGTCCTGCTCTTTAGTTATCGACCGGGAGGAAGCGATTGTTGAGGGGCGGCCAGCGAGAGCAAGGAACGCGATCAACACGGGCTCCCCTTGCAGGGAGCCCGTGCGAACGTACGATCTTGGGTGCGTGTTAGATGAAGAGCGGTCCGAACACAACGGCCACGATCGACATCAGCTTGAGCAAGATGTTGAGCGAGGGGCCGGACGTGTCTTTGAACGGGTCACCCACGGTGTCCCCCACGACCGCGGCCTTGTGCGCATCAGAGCCCTTGCCGCCGAGGTTGCCCTCTTCGATATATTTCTTCGCGTTGTCCCAGGCGCCGCCCGCATTCGCCATCATGATCGCGAGGATCGAGCCCGCCGCGATGGATCCGATCAGCAGTCCGCCGAGGGCCTCGGCACTGATGATCGCCCCCACCAGGATGGGCACGAGTACGGCGAGCAAGCCCGGCAGAATCATCGCGCGCAACGCCCCGTCGGTGGAGATGGCGATAGCGCGGTTGTGATCGGGCTCCTCCGTGCCATCCAGGATCCCTGGATGCTCGCGGAACTGGCGGCGGACCTCCTCGACCATCGCCTGAGCCGCGGTTCCCACCGCGCCCATGCTCAGCGCGCTGAAGATCATGGGCATCAGGCCGCCAATCAGGATCCCCACCATCACTTGCCAGTCCAGCAGGTTGAACACCTCGACCTTCGTGATCGTGGCGTAGGTGGCGAGCAAGGCCAGGGAGGTCAGCGTGGCGGAGCCGATCGCGAAGCCCTTCCCAGTCGCAGCGGTGGTGTTGCCCAACTGGTCGAGTGCGTCGGTGCGCTGGCGCACTTCGGCCGGGAGCCCCGCCTGCTCCGCGATGCCGCCTGCGTTGTCGGCGACAGGCCCGTAGGCGTCGGTCGCCAGTGTCACACCCAGTGGGGCGAGCATGCCCACCGCGGCCAGAGCAATTCCATAGAACCCGGCCAGTTCCTGGGCCAGGAAGATAGCGAGCACGATGGTCATCATCGGAATCGCGGTCGAAAGCATGCCCAAGCTGAGTCCGCCGATGATCACCGGGCCGGCCCCGGCTTCGGCCTGATTCGAGAGATTCACGGTGGGGCTATAGCGCATGCCACCGATCGCGAAACCCTCTGTCGAAGTGAAACCCTCGGTCACCGTCCCGATGATCTGGCCGGCGACGAGGCCCACCAGGATTGCAAGGAACAGGTTCATGTCCAGGCCCATCACCGCGACGGCGACCCCGGACCCCAGCAGCACTAGGCCGCTGGCGCCAAAGACCCCCGCGCGCAACGCCCAGAGCAGACGACCTTGGTCCACCTGCTCGCCGGTACGGACCAGGAAGGTGCCGATGATGGCGGCAACAATGCCAATCCCGGCTACCAGAATGGGGAGCACGAAGGGGTTGCTGCCGAAGCCATCGTTGAGCGCGCCGAGACCGAAGACATCCGCGGAACCGATAGGGGGGCCGCCATCGAGGGCGAAGATGGCTCCCGGGACGGCGAGCGCCGCCAGTGCCATGGTGGCCACGATCGATCCGACATACGACTCGAACAGGTCCGCACCCATGCCGGCCACGTCGCCCACGTTGTCTCCCACGTTGTCGGCGATGGTGGCGGGATTACGGGGGTCGTCCTCCGGGATGCCCGCCTCGATCTTCCCAACCAAGTCCGCACCAACGTCGGCGGCCTTGGTGTAGATACCGCCACCCACGCGCGCGAAGAGCGCGATCGAGGAGGCCCCGAAAGCGAAGCCGGTAAGCGGAATGAAGCTCTCCCAAATGACGTACAGGATCGCGATCCCGAGGATCCCGAGCCCCACCACGATCATCCCCATCACGGTGCCCGAGTTGAACGCGGTCCGCAGCGCCGGATTGAGGCCCTGGCGCGCGTTGGCCGCGGTGCGCACGTTCGCGCGCACCGCGATCGTCATCCCCAGGTAGCCCGCGCTGGCCGAAAGAAAGGCACCGATGAGATAGCTGATTGCGGTCTCGGGCAGGTCGGGTTTCGGCCGGAGCCGGTCGAGTGCGTCCGCTCCGAGCAAGTTGTAGTCGATGAAGATGATCAGGATCACGAACATCAAAATCACAAAGGCTGCCAGGAAGGTGTATTCGCGCTTGAGGAACGCGGCGGCCCCTTCCTGGATCGACTTGGCGATCGAGCGCATCTCATCGGTGCCCTGGTCCTCCGCGAGGACCTGGGAGGCGCGCAGCGCTGCGAAGGCGAGCGCGCCTACGGCCGTGAGGATGGCAAAAATCAGGATTTCCATATGCTCTCCGAGCGAGGCGGAGGCCCATCGCGGTCAGGCCAAGGTGTCAAAAACGAGAATCACACCGGCCTGCCCCAGGGGCCGCGTAATCGCGCGAAAATGTATCGCGACGTGATCACCCGATCAACAGCGCGACGCGGCGGTGTTACACAAACTCGCCTAAATCAGTCCGCGTCTTCGAGTTGATCGCGCAGCGCCGCCAGCTGGCCCTCCAGCTTTTGGTTCATCGCGGCCAGCGTCAGGTCGCCCCGGGTTCTCTCCGTGACGCCGCGCACCATGTCGGTATGGCGACGCAGACCACGCGTGATCGCGTCCGGGAAGTCGAACGTGACGAGCTGCGCGTAGATCTCGTCCATGATCGTCAGCAGGGCTTCTGGTTGCTCGCTGTCGCCCCGCCGCATCGCATCCAGCGTGTAGCGGCGCAACTCGCCTACGGCCTCCGCCAGCCCGTTGAGATAGGCGGGATACTCGACGCCGATCTCCTCCGGCGTGGGGAGGGGCTCCCTGCGCACCAGGGCGACGGAGATACTCGCTTCGGCGTACTCCTTGAGCGCATCGTGGATGAAGCCCGCGTGGTAAATCTCGGGGAAGCCGGCGAGAGCCTGCTGGGCCTGCCGGGCGTTCTCCCCGGCTTCCTTGAGCAACGTCGCCGCTTGCTCGAACTCGCCACGGTGCATCGCGCGGATGCTGTTCGCGGAGTGCTGGATCACCCGGCGCGACGCCGCAAGCCCCGCCTCACGGGCTTCGTGCCGAGCCTCGAAATCGGCGCGGATCGCCCCAACCACATCGTCGAGGGCGGCGCTCAAAGGGCGTTGGTCGGGCACCATGCTCCTCTTCGCGCGCGCGGCGCCTAGAGATCCTTGACGGGATCGGGGAGGTCCCCCTCACGGGCGGCCTCGATCATTTGCTTCGCCTCGGCCGGCATCTCCACGCCCATCTCATCGAAGCGCTGCTCGGCCCAGCGCCCGATCTGGCGCGGGTCCTTATAGGCGTCGGGCCCAGCCCCGGGCTCGGGCACGCCGTACTGCTCCATCACCTGCGCCTCGGTTTTGGGCGTGGCGAAGCTGGAGACGATGCGGACGGTGGTCTTGCTCTCGCAGGCTTCACAGGCGGGCTTCTGCGCCTTGGCAAGATCCCGATGGAACGCTTCGGTGATCTTGCCGCAGGCCTTGCAGCGATATTCGTAGATTGGCATTCGACCTACCTGCACCGCAGCGGTGCACTCCGACTCCCAGGGGGCGGACCGCACGAGACGGACCGTACCCCGCCCATCCTACAAGCCGGCTCGCCGCGGCCGGGTCAACCGCCTTGCACGGCGTTCTCGTAGTGACGCACCTCGATCAAGCGTCCGTCGTGCCCCAGTGCCACGGCGACCACATCGATCCGAGCGTCCCCCGTCAGCTCACGCTCCCCGAGGTACTCCTCGGCCAGCTCCCACAGTCGGTGCTGCTTGCGCCGGTCGATCGAAGCCGCCGCCTGGTCGGCTGCCGTGAGCTCACCCGCCGCCGCGCCGCGTCGGGCGCGTACCTCGACGAACACCAGCGTCCCGTCCGGCGCCGTGACGATTAGATCGATCTCCCCCGTGGCGGTCCTCCGGTTGCGTTCGACGATGCGGTACCCCTTTGCGCGCAGATGGTCTGCGGCGAGCCGTTCGCCCGCCTGGCCCAGCTCGCGTCGATCCACCTCAGGGGCCGAGCGGAAGTCCGAGGACGTAGGAGCCACCCCCGGCCGCCGCACGGACGGGAGCGAACGAGCGTCGGTGCTCGTCGCAGGGCCCTGCCCGGACCAGCGCGTCCAGATGCGCGGCCGTGGCATAGCCCTTGTTCGAGTCGAAGCGGAAGGCCGCGAAACGCCCCGCAATGGCGTCCATCCACGCGTCGCGAGCCACCTTCGCCACGACCGAGGCGGCGGCGATGCTGGCAACCATCGTGTCGCCCTTCTTGATCGTCTCGAAGCGACAGGCGAATTCATGCCGATCGATGCCGTCCACCAGGACGAACTCCGCCGGCGTGCGCAGCCCGGCCAAGGCGCGCTGCATCGAGAGCCGTGTCGCGGGAAGGATGCCGACACGGTCGATCTCCTCCGACGACGCCCATCCAACCGCCCAATCCTCCACGGCTGACTTGATCAGGGGCGCGAGCCGCCGTCGTTGCGCGGGGCTCAACATTTTGCTGTCCCGCAGGTCACGCAGCCATCGAGGCCGGGCGTAGGGACGGAGCGCGACGGCCCCCGACACGACTGGCCCCGCCAGCGCGCCCCGGCCCACCTCATCCACACCGGCCACGGATCGCACGCCTTGGTCCCAGAGGTCCAGTTCCAGCGTCCGTGTGGGGCGTTTGCCGCGCGCGCGCGGGCTGCGCGTGATGCCCAGCGGCCGTGGCGCGTCGATCAGGAGGGGAGTCATAGGACGAGCGAAATGTCCACTTCGGTGAGCAATTTATCGCATGTTACCCCAGCCGCAATCTGGGGAATGGGCCTTCAACGTAGTTATGAAGGGAGTACCTGTGTTTCCCGCGAGCGGCGAGCAGAGCCGCTCACGCTAAACGTCGGGCATCGCCTGTTATAGTGAGATACGGCCTCTGCGACCTCAAGCAGGTACGTTGCCGGTCGACGATCAGGACAGAAAGCGAGCCTGCGGTGGGTGGATCACGCTGGGCGAAAAACTCGTTCGTCTATCTTCTGCTCCTGGTGGTGCTCATCATCGCCGCTGTGACGCTCTTCTCCGGCGGCAGCGACTCAGCCGACGCACCCTTCGTGGGCGGCCCTGAGAGCCTCCTGGGACGCCTCCAGCAAGATCAAGGCGCCATCGAGCGCGTCGAGATCGATGGCGGCACCGTCAAGCTCTTCTACAACGACGGAGCGCAGTTCAAGACCCGCGTCCCTGAAGGGGTCGACTTCTTCGCCTTCCTGGATCAGGAGGGCGTAGACGTCTCCTCCGACGGCTTCCCCAACACCGAAGCCAAGGGGGGCGGCGGACTGGGCAGCGTCTTTGGAATCTTCTTGGGCTTCCTGCCGATCATCATCTTCGGTGGCATCTTGATTTTCATGCTGCGCCAGGCCCAGGGCTCCAACAGTCAGGCGATGTCGTTCGGTCGCAGCAAAGCGCGGACGGTCACCGCCAACCGCCCAACCGTCACCTTCAACGACGTGGCCGGCGCGGAAGAGGCGAAAGAAGAGCTGCAAGAGGTTGTCGAATTCCTCAAGTTCCCGGAGCGCTTCGCCGCTCTCGGGGCCAAGATCCCGGGCGGCGTATTGCTCGTCGGACCGCCGGGCACCGGCAAGACCTTGATCTCCCGAGCGGTCGCCGGCGAGGCGGGCGTGCCGTTCTTCAGCATCTCCGGCTCGGAGTTCGTCGAAATGTTCGTCGGCGTCGGTGCGAGTCGCGTCCGGGACCTGTTCGACCAAGCCAAGAAGAACGCCCCCTGCATCGTCTTCATCGATGAGATCGATGCGGTCGGCCGCCAGCGCGGCGCTGGGCTGGGTGGCAGCCACGACGAGCGCGAACAAACGCTGAATCAGATCCTGGTCGAGATGGACGGCTTCGACAGCGCGACCAACGTCATCGTGATCGCGGCCACCAACCGGCCGGACATCCTCGATCCGGCCCTCATGCGCCCCGGTCGCTTCGACCGCCAAGTCGTGTTGGACGCGCCAGACGTGCGCGGACGTGAGGCCATCCTCGATGTGCACAAACAGGGCAAGCCTTTGGCGGAGGATGCCGATCTGGGCATCATTGCGAGGGAAACGCCCGGGTTCTCCGGCGCGGATCTGGCCAACCTACTGAACGAAGCCGCCATCCTGGCCGCCCGCCGCAACAAGAAGAAGATCACCAACTCGGAGCTGGAAGAGGCCGTCGACCGCGTCATGGTGGGACCGGAGCGCAAGAGCCGCATCCTCACTGGGCGCGAAAAGGAGATCGTGGCCTACCACGAGGCCGGCCACGCCCTCGTCGCGGCGATGATTCCCGGCCACGACCGCGTACACAAGATCACGATCGTGCCGCGCGGCATGGCCGGCGGCTACACCAAGTACCTTCCGGAGGAGGAGCACCGCCTTGCCAGCCGCTCTCACTGGGAAGGTTTCATGGCCTCCGCTCTGGGCGGCCACAGCGCGGAAGACCTCGTTTTCGGCGAGATGACCACCGGCGCCCACGACGACCTCTCGAAGGCGACCCAGATCGCGCGGAGCATGGTCACGCAGTGGGGCATGAGTGAGAAGCTGGGGCCACGCACCTTCGGCAAGAAGGAGTCCCTCATCTTCCTGGGCAAGGAAGTCAGCGAACAGCGTGACTACTCAGAGAAGATCGCCGAACAGATCGACGACGAAATTCGCGAACTGATCGACCGCGCCCGCGATCGCGCCCGGGGCATCCTCTCGGAGCATCGCCAACGGCTGGATTACCTGGCCGCACGCCTCATAGAAG
>JAPUIR010000201.1 GCA_027296805.1 Chloroflexota bacterium
GGCCGGCGCGCTCGTCGTCGGTGAGGGCGGGCATGGTGCGCTCGATGGCTTCGGCGGAGTGGGGCCAGGTGCCTTCGTGGTGGGGGTAGTCGTTGGCCCAGAGGAAGTTGCCCATGAGGTCGAACTGGCGGCCGAGGGCGAGGCCGGGCGGGTCTTCGCCGAAGGAGGCGAAGAAGCTGCGTCGGTAGTGCTCGCTGGGCAGGAGCTCGAGCTTGGGGAAGGCGAAGAAGTGGTGCTTGTGATAGGCCTCGTCCATGGCGGTGAGAGCCCAGGGGACCCAGCCGATGCCCGCTTCAATGGTGGCGAAGCGGAGGTTGGGGTAGCGCTCGAGGACGCCTGAGCTGCAGATGGTGGCGACGGGCTCGATGGACTGGGAGAGGGAGTGGACGGCGTAGTTGATGACGGCGCCGCCGTTGCCGCGCGCGCCGCGGGGGTCTTTGCCGGTAGAGATGTGGAAGGTGACGGGGAGGTCGACGTTCTGGATGGTGTCCCAGAGCGGGTCGAAGTGCGGGAGGTTGTAGTTGAGTTCGTTGCCGTCGCCGGGGCCCCAGACGGGGCGGTTGGGGAGGGTGAGGCAGCGGAAGCCCATGTCCTTGATGCGGTGGATCTCTTCGATGGCGCCTTCGAGGTCGCCGGTGGCGATGGCGCCGACGGGGATCATGATGTCGCGGTGGCCGCCGTAGATTTCGGTGGCCCAATCGTTCCAGACGCGGCACATGGCCTGGGAGAAGACGGGGTCGGGGGTGGCCCACATGGAGAGGCCCTTGTTGGGGAAGATGAGTTCGGCGTCGATGCCGTCGCGGGCGTGGTCGCGGAGGCGCTCTTCGACGGTATAGCCGGCGCCGTCGCGCTCTTTGTCTTCGCCTTCCAGCTTGAGCTGACGGATCTTGGTGGGGCGGTGGCCTTCGGTGACCTGCCACTTGACGCCGTCGTCGTCGACCTCTTGGCGGGGGATGCGATGGCGGTACTGCGGGTCGATGCGCTTGGCCCAGAGGTCGGCGGGCTCTTGGGCGTGGGTGTCGCAGGAGACCATGAAGTATTTGTTGGGGGCGCCGGGGCGGGCGCTGTGGGGCCAGCCTTGGTTGCCGGGGGTCTCGGTGCGCCAGGCGTTGGGGTTGGGCTGGGTCGCGACCATGGGGGTCTCCTAGCTTTGCTCCGGCTCCAGGATAAGGCGGCTGAAGGTTTGACGCCGCTGGAAGGGGAACGATCCTGCGTCCACGGTCCCGCCAGGGACCGGGACGAGGTCAGCATACTCGGGCGCGAGGCCCTCCGCAGGCCAGCGTCGGACGCGGATGCCGGTAGCGTCCGGGGGCACCATCTGGTGGGAGACGGCCGCGCCGCGTCCGCTGTGGAACCAGTCGCCCTCTTCGCCGCCGGCGCCGATGAGCCAGGTGGCGAGCCAGAGCATGGGGTGGCCGCGCTCGTTGGCGAGGTCGGGCCAGTTGATGGTGAGTTGGGGCGAGGAGTCTGGTGCCATCCGCTAGCCCGTGGTCGCGATGTAGTAGTTGTTGATGAGGTCGCCCTCGACGGTCTCGACGGCGATCTCGGTGAAGCCGGCGTCGCCGAGCATTTCGAGCGCTTTCTGCTCGCCCCACATGGCGCCGAGGCCTTCGCCGTCCAAAGCGAGGGAGACGGTCATGCAGTGGAAGAGAGAGATGGTGTAGAAGAACTGCCCCATTGGGAGGTCAAGGTTCTCTTCGACGCGGCTGGAGGCCTTGATGTCGGCGCAGAGGTAGGTGCCGTCGGGGCGGAGGGTGCGGGCGACGGATTCGAGCATGCCGGCGGGGTTGGCCTGGTCGTGGACGGCATCGAAGGTGGTGATGAAGTCGAAGCGGTCTTCGCCGGGCACGTTGGCTACGTCTTGCACCTCGTGGTTGGCGTTCGTGAGGCCTATCGCGCTGGCCTCGGCGCGGCCTCGATCGATGGCTTCTTGGGAGAAGTCGAATCCGGTGAAGCGACTCTGGGGCCACTGCTTGGCCATGAGGTTGATGGCGTGACCGGAGCCGCAGCCGAAGTCGGCGACGTCAATGCCGGCCTCGAGCTGGTCAACGACGCCCGGGACAAGCGGGATCTGGGTGTCGATCAGGTTGAAGTCGAAGCGCTCGGCGCTGCTCTCGGCCATGAGAGCGCCGAAGCTGGCGAAGCTGGAATAGGGCACACCGCCGCCCTTGGCGAAGACGTCGACGATCTCATCCTCGACGCCAGCGACGAGGGGCAGGAACTGGGTCATGGAGGCGATGTTGCCCGGCCCCGCCGCGCGAGTGAGGGAGGCGGCGTGTTCGGCCGGCAGGGAGTAGTTGCCCGAGGCCGCGTCGTAATCGACGACTCCCCCGACGACCATGCCGTTGAGCCATTCGCGGACGTAGCGCTCGTTGAGGCCGGCGGCGTCGGCGATCTGCTGGGAGCTGGAGGGCGCCAGGCCGGACATGGTGTCGAAGGCGCCGGTGCGGTGCCCGACGCTGAGGCCGAGGGCGGTGGCGGCACCGTTGAGCATGCCCATGAGGTTGCCGGCAAAGGCTTCTGCTTTGGCCTGATCGAGTGCGTCTCGCGTCATGGGTGTGCTCTTCCCCTAGAGTCGCGTGGGTATTGCGGGGCAGTCTAGCGGGCGGAGGGGAGACAAAGCTTCCGTCGCGCTGGATGGTCGAGAGGATCGATCCCTTTGATCAGCAGACCGGTACCTTCTCTTTCGTACTTTGCGGTCTTCGTCACCCGTGACACCCGCAACCCTGGTCTAAGACATTCGCCAGCGATCGCAGTCGATCAACG